>NZ_JBFBJY010000002.1:0-216863 GCF_040702125.1 Kitasatospora sp. NPDC085895
ACTGCCCGCCTAACCGGGTCGCCCACCACCGCCGCCCCCACGGGGCGCGGGGGGGCCCCCCCCCCATTCGGCCGGGGGTGCCCCCACGCGCCCCTTCGGTACTCACTCCCGTAAGGAAGGCCCTTCATGACTGCGCCGGTGTTCGTCGTCGAGAGTGCGGTGCTGGCCGGGGTGGTGCCGGGTGCGGTGGTGCGGCTGGACGGGCCGGAGGGGCGGCACGCCGCGGCGGTGAAGCGGCTGGAGGCCGGAGAGGCGATCACGCTGGCCGACGGGTGCGGTCTCGGGGTCGACGGCACGGTGGCCGCCGTGCACGGCAAGGACGCGCTGGACGTCACCGTCGGCACCGTCCGCACGGAGCCCGAGCCCGGCCCGCGGATCGTCGTCGTCCAGGCCCTGCCCAAGGGCGACCGCGGGGAGCTCGCGGTCGAGACGATGACCGAGGTCGGCGTCGACGCGGTGATCCCCTGGGCGGCCTCCCGCTGCATCACGCAGTGGAAGGGCGACCGCGGGGCCAAGGCGCTCGCCAAGTGGCGGGCCACCGCCCGGGAGGCCGGCAAGCAGTCCCGTCGGCTCCGCTTCCCCGAGGTGCGGGACCTCATGACCACCCGCCAGCTCGCCCCGGTGCTGGCCGCCGCGGCCTTCGCCGCCGTGCTGCACGAGGACGGCGCCGAACCGCTGGCCACCGCGGGGCTGCCCGCGGAGGGCGACATCGTGCTGGTGGTCGGCCCGGAGGGCGGCGTCTCGCCGGACGAACTGGCCGCGTTCGCCGAGGCCGGCGCCGCGCCGTACCGGCTCGGCCCGTCGGTGCTGCGCACCTCCACGGCCGGGGTCGCGGCCGGAGCCCTGCTGCTGGGCCGTACCGGCCGCTGGTCCTGACGCCGGCCCGCGGGCCCGTCCGGACACCGGCGGCCGACCGGCTCGTACGCTCAAGAAGAAACCCCCTGCGACGCGGGCGGGCGGTGCCTAGGGTGCTGGTGTGACCGAACCGCAGAGCACCTTCGAGGGCGCCTACCTGCGCCACCCCCACCTGCACGGCGACCTCGTCGCCTTCGTCGCCGAGGACGACGTCTGGCTCGCACCGCTGGACGGCGGCCGGGCGTGGCGGCTGACGGCGGACCAGACCCCGGTCAGCCACCCGCGCTTCTCCCCGGACGGCCGGCACGTCGCCTGGACCTCCACCCGGGACGGCGCGCCCGAGATCCACGTCGCCCCCACCGACGGCGGCCCGTCCCGGCGCCTCACCCACTGGGGCAGCGCCCGTACCGCGCTGCGCGGCTGGACGCCCGACGGCCGGCCGGTCGCCGTGACCACCGCGGGCCAGGCCACCCTGCGCCGCACCTGGGCCTTCGCGCTGCCGCTGGAGGGCGGCGAGCCGGCCAGACTGCCGTACGGGCCGGTCGGCGGGCTCGCGTTCGAGCCGGACGGCGAGCGCCTCCTGCTGCTGTCGGCGTTCAGCCGGGAGCCCGCCCACTGGAAGCGCTACCGCGGCGGCACCGCGGGCAAGCTGTGGATCGGCGGCCGGGACTTCGAACGGCTGCACACCGGTCTCGACGGCAACATCGACTCGCCGCTGTGGGTCGGCGGGCCGCAGGGCTCCAGGATCGCCTTCCTGTCGGACCACGAGGGCACCGGGCAGCTGTACTCCAGCCTCCCCGACGGCTCCGACCTGCGACGGCACACCGACGGCGGGTTCTACGCCCGCAACGCCACCACCGACGGCACCCGGGTGGTCTGGCACAGCGGCGGAGACCTGTGGCTGCTCGACGACCTGGACGGTGCCGAGCCCCGCCGGCTGGACGTCCGTCCGGCCGGCCCGCGCACCCGCCGCCAGCCGCACCCGGTCTCCGCGGCGGGCCAGCTGGAGTCGGTCGCCCCGGACCGCACCGGACGGGCCGGCGCGGTCGTCGTCCGCGGCACCGTGCACTGGCTGACGCACCGTGAGGGCCCGGCCCGGGTGCTGGACGCCACCCCCGGGGTGCGCGCCCGGCTGGCCCGGGTGGTGCCCGGTGCCGACGGCGGCCAGGGCGTCGTCTGGGTCACCGACGCGGAGGGCGACGACGCGATCGAGTTCGCCCCCGTGGTGCTCGGCGCCGAGCGCCGCCGGCTCGCCGCCGGCCGGCTCGGCCGCGTCCTCGACCTCGCCGTCTCGCCCGACGGCAAGCAGCTCGCGGTGGCCTCGCACGACGGCCGGGTGCTGCTGGTGGCGCTCTCCGACGGCACCGTGCACGAGCTCGCCCGCAGCGAGGACGGCGAGGTCACCGGGCTGGCGTTCAGCCCGGACTCCAGCTGGCTGGCCTGGTCGAGCCCGGCGCTCGGCGCCTGGTCGCTGCGCCAGATCATGCTGGCCGACCTGACCAGCCGCACCGTCAGCGAGGCCACCCCGCAGCGCTTCGTCGACTACGCGCCGGCGTTCACCGCGGACGGCAAGCACCTGGCCTTCCTGTCGGTGCGCAACTTCGACCCGGTGTACGACTCGCACTCCTTCGACCTGTCCTTCCCGACCGGCTGCCGCCCGTACCTGATCACGCTGGCCGCCGACACCCCGTCGCCGTTCGGCCCGCAGCGGGCCGGCCGCCCGGTCGGCGCCGAGGACGACGACGGCGCGGCCGGCAAGGCCGCGAAGGACGCGAAGGACGGCGCCGAGGGCGAGGAGGCGGCCGCCCGGACCCGGGTCGACCTGGAGGGCATCGCCGACCGGATCCTGGCCTTCCCGGTGGAGGGCGGCTCCTTCGGCACCCTGCGGGCCACCAAGGAGGGCGTGGTCTGGACGCGGATGCCGCTGCTCGGCGAGCTCGGCGACACCGCCGCCTCGCTGGAGGACGACCACCCGCGGCCGGTGCTGGAGCGGTTCGACTTCAAGCGGCGGCGCGCCGAGGAACTCGTGCACGCCCTGGACGCGTTCGCGGTCAGCGGCGACGGCAGCCGCCTCGCGGTGCTGGACGACGCCCGGCTGCGGATCGTCCCCGCGGACCAGAAGGCCGGCGAGGACGACGAGGTGGACGTCGACCTCGCGCGGCTGCGGGTCACCGTCGAACCGTCCGCCGAGTGGCGGCAGATGTTCGACGAGAACGGCCGCATCATGCGCGACAACTTCTGGCGCGCGGACATGAACGGCGTCGACTGGGCGGGCGTCCTCGACCGCTACCGCCCGCTGGTCGACCGCCTCGGCAGCCACGACGACCTGGTCGACCTGCTGTGGGAGACGGTCGGTGAGCTCGGCACCTCGCACGCCTACGTCACCCCGCCCGGCCGCGGCACCGAGGCCGCCCGCAGGCAGGGCCTGCTCGGCGCCGACCTCGTCCGCGACGGCGACGTCTGGCGGGTCGAGCGGATCCTGCCCGGCGAGTCCTCCGACCCGCGGGCCCGGTCGCCGCTGGCCGCCCCCGGCGTCGCCGTCCGGCCCGGCGACGCCGTGCTCGCCGTCGACGGCCGCCCGGTCGACCCGGTCGCCGGCCCGGCCCCGCTGCTGGCGGGCACCGCCGGCCAGCCGGTCGAACTGACCGTGGCCGGCAAGGACGGCGTCCCTCGGCACCCGGTGGTCGTGCCGCTCGCCGACGAGGAGGCGCTGCGCTACCACGACTGGGTGGCCGGCCGCCGTGCCGAGGTCCGCGAGCGCTCCGGCGGTCGGCTCGGCTACCTGCACGTGCCCGACATGGTCAGCTCCGGCTGGGCGCAGCTCCACCGCGACCTGCGGGTCGAGCTCGCCCGCGAGGGCGTGGTCGTCGACCTCCGGGAGAACCGCGGCGGCCACACCTCCCAGCTGATCGTCGAGAAGCTGAACCGGCGGATCGTCGGCTGGGACCGCGGCCGCGACCTCGCCAACCCCGAGCCGTACCCCGGGGACGCCCCGCGCGGCCCGGTGGTGGCGCTCGCCAACGAGTTCTCCGGCTCCGACGGCGACATCGTCAACGCCGCGATCCAGGCGCTCGGCATCGGCCCGGTGGTCGGCACCCGCACCTGGGGCGGCGTGATCGGCATCGACAGCAAGTACGCGCTGGTCGACGGCACCTCGATCACCCAGCCCAAGTACGCGTTCTGGCTGGAGGGCTACGGCTGGGGCGTGGAGAACCACGGCGTCGACCCGGACGTGGTCGTCGACTGCCCGCCGCAGGACTGGGCGGCCGGCCGCGACCCCCAGCTCGCCGAGGGCGTCCGCCTCGCGCTGGAGGCGCTCGCCGAGCGGCCGGCGAAGACCCCGCCGCCGCTGCCCGAGCTGTAGGGCCCGTCCGGGCGCGAACGGGCCCGGGGGCGGGCGGCAGCGGCCGTCCGCCTCCGCGCCGGTCCCGTGCCCGCCGCGGGGGAGTGCGCAGCTCGGCTAGGCTGCGGACCGTCAGGAACGTGCACCCGCAAGGAGACCGCCATGGCCGGCGAGGCCCAGCCCGACTGCCTGTTCTGCAAGATCGTGGCGGGGGAGATCCCGGCGACCGTCGTCCGGGAGACCGAGCGCACCGTCGCCTTCCGGGACATCAACCCGCAGGCGCCGACGCACGTCCTGGTGATCCCCAAGGTGCACTACCCGAACGCGGCCGCGCTCGCCGCCGCCGAGCCGGAGATCACCGCCCAGCTGCTCACCGAGGCCGCCCGGGTCGCCGAGGACGAGGAGATCGACGGCCACGGCTACCGGATGATCTTCAACACCGGTGCCGGCGCCGGCCAGACCGTCTTCCACGCCCACCTCCACGTGCTCGGCGGGGTGCAGCTGCGCGAGGGCCTGGTCTGAGGTGTCCCAGCGCGAACTCGTCGTCCTCGGCACCGCCAGCCAGGTGCCCACCCGGCACCGCAACCACAACGGCTACCTCCTGCGCTGGGACGGCGAGGGCCTGCTCTTCGACCCCGGCGAGGGCACCCAGCGGCAGATGCTGCACGCCGGCGTCTCCGCCACCCAGATCACCCGGATCGCCGTCACCCACTTCCACGGCGACCACTGCCTGGGGCTGGCCGGCGTCGTCCAGCGGATCAACCTGGACCGGGTCCCGCACCCGGTGGACGCCTACTACCCGGCCTCCGGCCAGGTCTTCTTCGACCGGCTGCGGTACGCCTCCGCCTTCCACGAGACCGCCGAGCTGCGGCAGCGGCCGATCCTCGACCCCGGCCCGCTGGAGGCCCCCGGCGCGCCGTTCGAGCTGTCCGCGGCCCGGCTGTCGCACCCGGTGGAGTCCTTCGGCTACCGGCTCACCGAGCCGGACAGCCGCCGGATGCTGCCCGAGCGGCTCGCCGCCCTGGGCCTTCGCGGGCCCGCGGTCGGCGCCCTCCAGCAGCACGGCCGGGTCGAGGTGGACGGCCGCACCGTCACCCTGGACGAGGTCAGCGAGGTGCGGCCCGGCCAGCGCTTCGCCTTCGTGATGGACACCCGGCTGTGCGACGGCGTCGACGAGCTCGCCGCGGGCGCCGACATGCTGGTCATCGAGGCCACCTTCGTGGACGCCGACGAGCACCTGGCGTCCGAGCACGGCCACCTCACCGCGGCGCAGGCCGCCCGGGTCGCGGCCGCGGCCGGGGTGCGGACCCTCGTCCTCACGCACTTCTCGCAGCGCTACCCCGTCCTCGACCAGCACCTCGCCGAGGCCCGCAAGCACTTCGACGGCGAGATCGTGATCGCCGAGGACCTCGCCCGCGTCCCGATGCCCCGCCGCCGGGGCTAGGACGTGCACGCACCGAAAGGGCGTGCGGATGCCTCCGCGCGCCCCTGATGCGGCCGGGACGGAAAACCACTCGCGCGGTCCGGGCGGGTGGCCCACCATCGAATCCGGCCTCCGCGGGCGGAGCCGCGCCGCCCCTGCCCTCCGGGAGAGGGCCCGTGCGGCGTACCCTGGTGACCTCGGACACCCCGAGCTGCACCCCGAGACGACGGATTGGGATGAGGCAGGCCGCAGCGCCGACCCATGAGTGACACACCGCAGACCCGTACCAACGGACAGCCGCGCCGTGAGGCGCAGGCCAGCACCCGGATCGTGATCCCCGAGAAGCACCCCATGGTGACGCTGCTGGGTGCGGCCGACTCGCTCCTGCGAGTGATCGAGCAGGGGTTCCCGCAGACCGACATCCACGTGCGCGGCAACGAGGTGACAGCCACCGGCGACCGCTCCGAGATCAGGTTGGTCGAGCAGCTCTTCAACGAGATGATGCTGGTGCTCCGCACCGGCCAACCCCTGACGGAGGACGCCGTGGAGCGTTCCATCGCGATGCTCAGGAGTGCCGCCGACAACCCGGACCACCCGGCGCCCTCCGAGGTGTTCACGGCGAACATCCTGTCCAACCGGGGCCGTACGATCCGCCCCAAGACGCTCAACCAGCAGCGCTACGTCGACGCGATCGACAAGCACACGATCGTCTTCGGCCTCGGCCCCGCCGGCACCGGCAAGACCTACCTGGCCATGGCCAAGGCCGTGCAGGCCCTCCAGGCCAAGGAGGTCAACCGGATCATCCTGACCCGGCCGGCCGTCGAGGCGGGGGAGCGGCTGGGCTTCCTGCCCGGCACCCTCTACGAGAAGATCGACCCGTACCTGCGCCCGCTCTACGACGCGCTGCACGACATGATGGACCCGGACTCGATCCCCCGGCTGATGGCCGCGGGCACCATCGAGGTCGCCCCGCTCGCCTACATGCGAGGCCGCACCCTCAACGACGCCTTCATCATCCTGGACGAGGCCCAGAACACCTCGCCCGAGCAGATGAAGATGTTCCTGACCCGGCTCGGCTTCAACTCGCGCGTGGTGGTCACCGGCGACACCAGCCAGATCGACCTGCCGGGCGGCACCCGCAGCGGCCTCAAGGTCGTCCAGGAGATCCTCGCCGACGTGCCGGACATCCACTTCTCGGTGCTGACCAGCACCGACGTGGTGCGGCACAAGCTGGTCGGCCGGATCGTGGACGCCTACGAGCGCTGGGACGCCCAGCAGGAGGCCGACCAGGCCGCCACCGACCGCAAGCCCGTCCAGCGCCGGGGCGCCCGCGCCCCGCGTCAGTCCCAACGCCAGTCCCACCGCACCGAAAGCTGAGTCACAAGCCCTCCATGTCGATCGACATCGCCAACGAGTCCGGGTGGGACGTCGACGAGGAAGCCATCCTCGACGTCGCCCGCTTCGCCCTCGACAAGATGCGGATCCACCCGCAGTCCGAGCTCTCCGTGATCCTGGTCGACAGCGACGCGATGGCGGAGCTGCACGTCCAGTGGATGGACCTGCCCGGGCCCACCGACGTGATGTCCTTCCCGATGGACGAGCTGCGTCCCGGCAAGGAGGGCCAGGAGCTGCCGCAGGGCCTGCTGGGCGACATCGTGCTCTGCCCCGAGGTGGCCCAGCAGCAGGGCAAGGCCGCCCCCTCGCAGCACTCGATGGACGAGGAGCTGCAGCTGCTCACCGTCCACGGGGTGCTCCACGTGCTCGGCTACGACCACGAGGAGCCGGACGAGGAGAAGGAGATGTTCGGGCTGCAGAAGCGCATCCTGGACGACTGGCGCTCCGGCCGCGGCCTGTCCGGGATCTCCCCGGCGCCGACCGTCCACTGAGGGCCGGCCGCTTGTGAGTGGTGATAGTACGAGCTTCCTCGTCGGGGCTCTGCTGCTGGTCGTGGTCGGCTGGCTCGCCGCGTGCGCCGAGGCCGGCATCTCCCGGGTCTCCCGGTTCCGTGCCGAGGAGGCCGTCCGGGCGGGCCGCAAGGGATCGGCCCGGCTGCTGACGGTGGCCACCGACCCGATCCGCTACCTCAACCTGGCCACCCTGATCAGGGTGGCCTGCGAGATGGCGGCGGCCGTCCTGGTCACCGTGGTCTTCGTGCGGAACGTCGACAAGACCTGGCAGGCGGTGCTCTCCGCGATCGCGGTGATGGTGCTGGTCTCCTTCGTCGCGGTGGGCGTCTCGCCGCGCACCATCGGCCGCCAGCACCCGCTGACCACCTCGACCGCCGCCTCCTTCGTGCTGCTGCCGCTGGCCCGCATCCTCGGGCCGATCCCGCGGCTGCTGATCCTGGTCGGCAACGCGCTGACCCCGGGCAAGGGCTACAAGGAGGGTCCGTTCGCCTCCGAGGCCGAGCTGCGGGCCCTGGTCGACCTCGCCGAGAAGGACGACCTGATCGAGGACGAGGAGCGCCGCATGGTGCACTCCGTCTTCGAGCTCGGCGACACCATCGTCCGCGAGGTGATGGTGCCGCGCACCGACCTGGTGATGATCGAGCGGCACAAGAGCATCCGGCAGGCGCTGACCCTGGCGCTGCGCTCCGGCTTCTCGCGGATCCCGGTGGTCGGCGACAACGAGGACGACGTGGTCGGCATCGTCTACCTCAAGGACCTGATCCGGCGCACCCACGTCAACCGGGACGCCGAGTCCGAGCAGGTCGGCACGGTCATGCGGCCCGCCGTCTTCGTCCCGGACTCCAAGCCGGCCGCCGACCTGCTGCGCGAGATGCAGCAGATGCGCTCGCACGTGGCGATCGTGATCGACGAGTACGGCGGCACGGCCGGCCTGGTCACCATCGAGGACATCCTGGAGGAGATCGTCGGCGAGATCACCGACGAGTACGACCGGGAGATCGCCCCGGTCGAGGACCTCGGCGACGGCTCGTACCGGATCACCGCGCGGCTGCTGGTCGAGGACCTCGGCGAGCTGTTCGGCCTGGAGCTGGAGGACGAGGACGTCGAGACCGTCGGCGGCCTGCTCGCCAAGCACCTCGGCCGGGTGCCGATCCCCGGCTCGTCCTGCGACATCCCCGTCCCGGACGAGACGGCCACCGACCTGGTGGCGATCCGGCTGAGCGCCGAGAGCTCGGCCGGCCGCCGCAACCGCATCGACACCGTCGTCGCCGCGCCCGTCCGGGCCGTCGAGGACCCGGAGGACGAGCTCGCCGACCAGCAGAGCTGACCCCGCCACCGCGCCACGGCCGGTCCCCCGCACCCGGGGGGGCCGGCCGTTCGTGTGGCGACGGACCCGCCCGCGTTTGCCGCCGGGGCCCGGGCGTTTGCACCATGGAGGGTATGACGCACCAACTGCGCGCGGAGTACGGCCCGGCGGGCCGGTCCGGCGAGGTGAGCAGGTGGCACATCGTCCGGACCGCCAACCCCGCCGAGGGCATGTGCGGCGCCACGATCGAACCCGATGCCGAGACCAGGCCCGAGACGGACTGGGGGACGGGGCTGCGGACCTGCCAGCAGTGCGGTTCGCTCTACCTCCACGAGATCCCCTTCCACCGCGACTACCACGGCCACGGCTGACGTACGGCGGAGGCAGCAGATGAAACTGCAAGACGAACTTCCCGTGGACCACCGGCTCGCCCGGATCTACCGCTGGACCGCGGGCCTCGGCGGCGTGTTCCTGGTGGTCTTCGGCATCCTCGGGCTCGTCGACCAGGTCGGCTTCTTCGACACCGACGGCAAGGAGACCCTGGGCCTGTCCAGCAACGGCGCGCTCAGCGTGCTGTCCCTGGTGGTCGGCGCGATCCTCATCGTCGGCGCGGTGATCGGCGGCAACTTCGCGTCCACCCTGAACATGGTCGTCGGCGTGGTGTTCATCCTCGCCGGCTTCGTCGGCCTCATGGTGCTCGACAGCAGCGCCAACCGGCTGGCCTTCCAGATCCCCAACGTGGTGTTCAGCTTCGCCTTCGGCTTCGCGGTGCTCACCTGCGGCATGTACGGCAGGGTGAGCGGCCACCTGCCGCACGACAACCCGTACTGGCGCGAGCGCCACAGCGGCCCGGAGACCGTGCCCAACGGCCCGCCGACCCTCGTCAAGGTGCTCAAGCCGGGCCCGCCCAACCCGATCGGCCACTGAGCCGCACCCCGACGGCCGCGGGAACCAGGAGGCCGGGAGACCCGCCGTCCCGGCCTCCGGTGCGCCCGGCGAAGTCCTTTGACGGACCGTCGGATTCCGGGGGAGGGTGGGCGCCGACCGCACACCACCCACGGAGGGGGACGGATGAGCGAGCGCTCGCTCGGAGGACTGCAGGCCGCACCCGTCGGCTTCGGAGCCATGGTGCTCTCGCCCGGCATGTACGGGCGGACCGACGACGACCGGGGCGTCGCCGCCCTGCACGCCGCGCTGGACGCCGGCGCCACGATGATCGACACCGCCGACGGCTACGGCGCCGACGGCCACAACGAGACCCTCGTCGGCCGGGCGGTCGCCGGCCGCCGCGACGAGGTGGTGATCGCCACCAAGTTCGGCTTCCGCATCCCGGAAGGCGCCGAAGCGCACAGCTTCCCGGTCGGCTACTCCTTCGGCGAGCTGGCCGTCAACGCCGAGCCGAAGTACGTGCGCGGCTACGCCGAGCAGTCGCTGCGCAACCTCGGCACCGACGTCATCGACCTGTACTACCCGCACTTCCCCGACCCGCAGGTGCCCTTCGAGGACACCGTCGGCGCCGTCGCCGACCTCGTCGCCGCCGGCCTGGTCCGCCACCTCGGCCTCTCCAACGTGACCGCCGGGCAGCTGCGCGCCGCGCACGCCGTCCACCCGGTGGCCGCCGTCCAGACCCAGTGGTCGATGTGGCAGCCCGTCGACCCGGAGCTGCTCGCCGCCGCCCGCGAACTCGGCGTCGGCCTGGTCGCCTGGAGCCCGCTCGGCGGCGGCTTCCTCACCGGCACCGTCCAGCAGCTCGGCGAGGACGACTTCCGCCGGCACATCCCCCGCTTCGACGGGGCCAACCTGCAGACCAACAACGACCGCTACGCGCCGCTGCGCGGCATCGCCGCCGACCTCGGCCTGACCCCCGGGCAGCTGGCGCTGGCCTGGCTGCTGCACCAGGACGAGCACGTGGTGCCGATCCCCGGCAGCCGGACCCCCGCCCACATCGCCGAGAACACCGCCGCGGCCGGAGTGGTCCTCGACGCCGCCGTGCTGCACCGCATCGACGAGGCCCTCGCCCTGTTCGCCCCGGCCGGCCGGGGCGCCCTGCTGGCGGAGGGCGACGGCTGACCGGGCCGGCGGGTGTCCGCCCCGCGGTCCGGCGCGGACGGCGCGGCGGTGCCCGCCTATGCTCAGGGCTCATGAGCGAGATCACCGAACTGGATCCCGAGGACAAGAAGATCATCACCCTGGCCCGGTCCGTCCGCGCCCGCAACGGCGTGGCGGAGGGGGCCGCGGTGCGCGACGAGACCGGCCGCACCTACACGGCCGGCAGCGTCTCGCTGGAGTCGCTGCGGCTCAGCGCACTGCAGACCGCGGTGGCCATGGCCGTCGCCAGCGGCGCCAAGGGCCTGGAGGCCGCCGCCGTGGTCACCGAGGCCGAGACCCCGGCCGAGGCCGACCTCGCGGCCGTGCGCGACCTCGGCGGCGCCGGCACCCCGCTGCTGCTGGCGGGCCCCGACGGCGCCCTGCGGAGCCGTACCGAGGCGCGCTGAGACCCGCCCGCCGGGCCGGTCCCGCCCGATAGTCTGATGACCGGCCCGGCGGGGGCGGGGCCGTGCGGACGGCCCCGTCCCGGTGCACGGGAGCGGCGCACGGGAGCGGTGCCGGGGAACGGCGCAGGGGAGGGGACATGGGCGTACTGGCGTTCTTCGCGGGGCTGCTGCTCACCGTCATGGGCTTCGGCCGCTGGCGGGAGACCGGCTCGCCGTACTGGCTGATCGGCTCGCTCGTCCTGCTGGTCCTCGTCCTGGTCGGCGCACTGACCGGAGGCAAGAAGACCGGCTGAGCCGCCCGCCGCGGCACGCGTCCGTCCGGCCGCCGGTGATCAGGGAGAATGGTGCCCATGAATGCCCCTTCCTCCCCGTACCGCTCCGGGTTCGCGTGCTTCGTCGGCCGTCCCAACGCGGGCAAGTCGACCCTGACCAACGCCCTGGTCGGGACGAAGGTCGCGATCACCTCCGACCGACCGCAGACCACCCGGCACACCGTGCGCGGCATCGTGCACCGCCCGGACGCGCAGCTCGTCCTGGTCGACACCCCGGGCCTGCACAAGCCGCGCACCCTGCTCGGCGAGCGGCTCAACGACCTCGTCCGCACCACCTGGGCGGAGGTCGACGTGATCGGCTTCTGCCTGCCCGCCGACCAGAAGCTCGGCCCCGGTGACCGGTTCATCGCCAAGGAGCTCGCCGAGGTCCGCAAGACCCCCAAGGTCGCGATCGTCACCAAGACCGACCTGGTCGACTCCAAGCGGCTGGCCGAGCAGCTGATCGCCATCCAGCAGCTCGGTGCGGAGCTCGGCATCGAGTGGGCCGAGATCATCCCGGTCTCCGCCGTCGGCGACAAGCAGGTCTCGCTGGTGGGCGACCTGATCACCAAGCTGCTCCCCGAGGGCCAGCCGCTCTACCCGGACGGCGACCTGACCGACGAGCCCGAGCAGATCATGGTCGCCGAGCTGATCCGCGAGGCCGCCCTGGAGGGCGTCCGCGACGAGCTGCCGCACTCGCTCGCCGTGGTGGTCGAGGAGATGCTCCCGCGCGAGGGCCGGCCGGCCGACCGCCCGCTGCTCGACATCCACGCCAACGTGTACATCGAGCGGCAGAGCCAGAAGGCGATCGTCATCGGCGCCAAGGGCTCCCGGCTCAAGCACGTCGGCACCACCGCCCGCAAGCACATCGAGGCGCTGCTCGGCACGCCCGTCTACCTCGACCTGCACGTCAAGGTCGCCAAGGACTGGCAGCGCGACCCGAAGCAGCTGCGCAAGCTGGGCTTCTGAGCAGCCACCCCGCAGCACCGCACGGCCCGCCGGCACCCCGCCGGCGGGCCGTCGCCGTTGCGGGAACCGTGCCGATGTCAGCCGCGGACGAGGGGCGTGCGCGGCGCGGCCGCGGTCATGTGCTTCGTCATCAAATCTTCACAATCGGGTCGACTGATTCCCCTTATGATCGCCCGGTGAATCACGAGGTCGTCGACGGAATCCCCGTCCTGTGGGCGGAAGCGCCCGGACCGCTCGAAGCGGTCCTCATGTTCGGGTGCGGCGCGCAGGACGAAACGCTGCGCACCCTGGGCACCACCCACATGATCGAGCACCTGGCGATGAGCACCCTGCCGCGGCTGCACCACGACCACAACGCCTCGGTCGACCTGCTGACCACCCAGTTCACCTGCACCGGCCGCCCCGAGCAGGTCACCGCCTTCCTCGCCGCGGTCTGCGAGGCGCTCACCGCGCTGCCGCTGGACCGCATCGAGCAGGAGGCCGGCGTCCTCGCGGCCGAGGACGGCAGGGTCGCCGACCCGATGACCGGCGAGCTCCTCTCCCACCGCTACGGCGCCCAGGGCCCCGGCCTCGCCGCCTTCCGCGGCCCCGGCGCGGACCGCATCCCCGTCGAGGCCGTCCGCGGGACCGCGGAACGGTACTTCCACCGCAACAACGCCGTCCTCCTGCTGACCGGCCCGCCCCCGGCGGGCCTGCGCCTGCCGCTGCCCGACGGCGAGCGGCCCGACCGCAGCACCCCCCGGCCCGTCCTGCACACCGGCCCGTCCTGGCGCCACGAGGACGTGCCCGGCCCCGGCATCGCCCTGCACGGCGACCTCGACGATCCGGCCTTGCTGCTCGCCTGCAAGGTCCTCTCCGAGCGCCTGCGCGCCACCGTCCGCCACGAGCACGGCCTCTCCTACGACGTCGGCGGCGACGCCGTCCACGCCGGCCCCGGCCGGGGCGAGCGCACCGTCTGCCTGGACGCCCGCGAGGGCCAGGAGGCGCGGGTCGCCGAACTCCTCTGGGCGGGAGCGCTCCGCCTCGCCGCCGAGGGCCCCACCGATGCCGAACTCGCCGAGGAGGTCACCGGGCTCCGCGAGCTCTTCGAGGACCCGCGCTCGGTCACCCACGAGCTCGGCGAGGCCGCCGGCGCCCTGCTCTTCGGCGATGTTCGCCAGGACGCGCAGACCCGCCTCGCCGCCCTCGAGAAGGTCACCCCGGACCAGGCCCGGGAGGCGTTCGCCCGCGCGCTGGAGACCGTGCTGCTCGTGGTGCCCTGCGACGCGGAGGTCGAGGCGGTGCTGCCGGACGGCCGCCCGCTGCCCGCCTACTCCTGTGCCACCGTGCGCGACCTGCCCTCCGGCGCCGCGGTGTTCCGTCCGCCGCTCAGTGCCCGGTTGCGCTCCGCGGAGGCCCGCCGGGCCCGTCTCGCGGTCGACGACCGGGGCCTGTGGGCGCGCGAACCCGACGGCGGGGTGCACCACGTGCCGTTCGCCGAGGTGGTGGGCGTCGAGATGCGCGGCCCCGGCCGGGTCGTCTTCGGCCGCGACGCCTGCGTGATCCCGGTGGTGCCGGAGCTGTGGGCCGGCATCGGCGCGGCCGTCGACGCCGTGGACGCCGCCGTGCCCGAGCACCTGCGGTACGCCGCCTCGGCCTTCCGCCCCGCGGACTGAGCCCCCGCCCCCGCCTTCCCGTCGCGTTCCCAGCGCCCGTTCCGCCCACCGGAGTTCCGCCGTGCCCACCTTCGCCGCCGTCACCGCCGCCGACACCGACCGGGTCCGGGCCGCCCTCGGGCGGTCCAGGCTCGGCGGCTACCTCTACCCGGGCGCGCCCGGCGGCACGGCGGTCCTCTTCGACCCGCCGAAGCCGCGGTTCGGCCGGATCTCCCGCTCCCGGCTGCTCGACCCGGCCTTCGACCTCGCGTTCGAACTCAAGGCCCCGGTCTGGGTGCTGGAGGACGACGGGCGGTGCGCCGGCGCCACGGCCTGCTTCGCCGGCGGCGGCTTCCGCGAACTGAGCTGGGCCGCGGACTGGACGCCGCCCACGGACACGGCGGCCCTTGCCGCGCACCGCGCGGAGTGGGACGCGTACTGCGCGAGGACCGCCGAGAAGGCCGGGCTGCCCGACCCCGCCGCGCTGGCCGCCGTCCGCAACGACCCGGCGCCGGACGGCAGTCGGCCGAGCGGCGAGGAGGTGCTCCGCCGGCTGTGCGAGGTGGTCGGCGCCCCGGACACCGCCGTCGGACAGTCGCTGTTCCACCGGGCCGGGCCGCGCGGGCGGGACTTCGTCCGCTTCGAGGCGCGTCGCCGCTGACGGACGGGCGCGACCCCCGGACGCCCCGCGGCCCTCAGGCGCCCTCGCGCATGACCAGGCCGACCAGTTCGCGCTGGGAGTCGGTGAGCTTCGGGTCGGCGCAGTAGACGGTGCGGCCGTCCACCGTGATCTCGTAGTGGAATCCGTCCGGCACGCCGTACGAGGGGGCGCGCAGCCCGCCGGCCATCGCCTCGCGGGCCAGTGCGTGCACGTGCGGTGCGTCGGGGCGCGAGGCGGTGTCCAGCTCGGCGTGCTTGGCGTGGCCGGCGAAGCCGCCGGTCCTGGTGACCTGGATACGCATGGTTGTCAGTGTGCTACGCAGGGCTGGGCTTTGCCGAGGTCTTTCACAGAGTCCACCCGTACCTCAGGTTGTGCTGATTCCCACCTGTGACCACGCGTCGGCCACCGCGTCCGCGACGCCGCTCACCCGGGGGTTGTGCGAGCTCGCGGTGGCGACCGTCGCCCGGGCGAAGGCGGCGAAGTCGGTGGTGGGGGAGAGCCGGCCGCTGGTGAGGGTGTCGTACCAGATCCGGCCGGCGCCCTCCCAGGCGTGGCCGCCGATCGCGACCGCCGCGAGGTAGAAGGCGCGGTTGGGGATGCCGGAGTTGATGTGCACCCCGCCGGAGTCGCTCCGGGTGCGGACGTAGCCGTCCATGTGCGCGGGCTGCGGGTCGGTGCCGAGCCGGTCGTCGTCGTAGGCGGTGCCGGGGGCCTTCATCGAGCGCAGGGCGACCCCGCGCACCCCGGGGGCGAGCAGGCCGGCCCCGATCAGCCAGTCCGCCTCCTCGGCCCGCTGGCCGAGCGCGTACTGCTTGACCAGGGAGCCGAAGACGTCGGAGAGCGACTCGTTGAGCGCGCCCGGCTGGTCCCGGTACTCCAGGTCGGCGGTGAACTGCGTGACGCCGTGCGTGAGTTCGTGGCCGATGACGTCCAGGCAGGCGGTGAAGTCGACGAAGATCTCGCCGTCCCCGTCGCCGAAGACCATCCGGCTGCCGTTCCAGAAGGCGTTGTCGTAGCGGTCGCCGTAGTGGACGGTGGCGTCCAGCGGCAGCCAGACGTCGTCGATCGAGGCCCGGCCGTACACCTCGCGGTAGAGCTCGAAGGTGGCGCCGAGGCCGTCGTAGGCGCGGTCGGCGGAGTCGTCGGCGACCGGCCCGCCGCCCTCGGTGCGCACGGTGCGGCCGGGCAGCGTCTCGGTGTGGCCGGCGTCGGCGACGGTGCGGGTGAGCCGGTGCGGCGCGGCCGCGGCGGAGGGGACGGCGAGCAGCCGCTGCTCGCGCAGGGCGGTGTCGACGGCCACCGAGCGCCGGGCCGGCGCGTGGCCCAGGCCGGCCAGTCGGTCGAGGATGTGGGGCGGGACGATGGCGCAGCACGGGTACGCGGGAGTCGCAGCCATGTCGCCCAGGGTGATGCATCCATGACGAGATGTCACGACCCCTGCAGGAAGCGAACCGTCTCAGTGGGTGGAATCGTGGTGGGCTTCACTTCGTGTGCCCGGGGAGCTGGGTTACGCTGGGGGGCATCATGCGTTACGGGCTGCTTCTTCTTAGCTGCCGCGGCGAGGGCCTGTAGTCCATCGGAGGCCGGCTCCCTCGCCGCGGGGAGTCGTGTTGCGCCCTTTTCTGGATGCGGCACACCAGTCGGCCGAGTTCGGGTGTCCAAGCCCCGATCAGCCCGCAATCGACATGGAAGCCGAGAGTCACCCCATGACCGAGCAGTCGTCCGTCGCCCGCGCGTTCATCGACCGCCCCACCCCGATCACGGCACACACGGTCCAGCAGAAGCCCTCGGGCATGCCGTTCCACCGCTACGTACCCTTCGGCACCGTCGACCTGCCCGACCGCACCTGGCCGAGCAAGGTGATCACGCAGGCCCCGCGCTGGCTGTCCACCGACCTGCGGGACGGCAACCAGGCCCTGATCGACCCGATGTCCCCGGCCCGCAAGCGCAAGATGTTCGACCTGCTGGTGCGCATGGGCTACAAGGAGATCGAGGTCGGCTTCCCGTCCTCCGGCGCCACCGACTTCGCCTTCGTGCGCTCCCTGATCGAGGAGGACGCGATCCCCGAGGACGTCACGATCTCGGTGCTGACCCAGGCCCGCGAGGACCTGATCGAGCGCACCGTGGAGTCCCTGAAGGGCGCCGCCCGGGCCACCGTCCACCTGTACAACGCCACCTCGCCGCTGTTCCGCCGGGTGGTCTTCAAGGGCAGCAAGGACGACATCAAGGCGATCGCCGTGGACGGCACCCGTCTGGTGATGGAGTACGCGGAGAAGATCCTGGGCGACGAGACCGTCCTGGGCTACGAGTACTCGCCGGAGATCTTCATCGACACCGAGCTGGACTTCGCCCTGGAGGTCTGCGAGGCGGTCATGGACGTCTGGCAGCCGGGCGAGGGCCGCGAGATCATCCTGAACCTGCCGACCACCGTCGAGCGGTCCACCCCGAACGTCTACGCCGACAAGATCGAGTGGATGTCGCGGAACCTGTCCCGCCGCGAGTTCGTCTGCCTGTCCACCCACCCGCACAACGACCGCGGCACCGGCGTCGCCTCCGCCGAGCTGGCCGTGATGGCCGGCGCCGACCGCGTCGAGGGCTGCCTGTTCGGCCAGGGTGAGCGCACCGGCAACCTGGACCTGGTCAACGTCGGCATGAACCTGTTCTCGCAGGGCGTCGACCCGATGATCGACTTCTCGGACATCGACGAGATCCGTCGCACCGCCGAGTACTGCAACCAGATGGGCGTCGCCGAGCGCCACCCCTACGCCGGCGACCTGGTCTACACCTCCTTCTCCGGCTCCCACCAGGACGCCATCAAGAAGGGCTTCGACGCCCTGGAGGCCGACGCGGCCGCCGCCGGCGTCCCGGTCTCCGACTTCACCTGGGGCGTCCCGTACCTGCCGATCGACCCCAAGGACGTCGGCCGCTCGTACGAGGCCGTGATCCGGGTCAACAGCCAGTCCGGCAAGGGCGGCATCGCGTACGTCCTGAAGAACGACCACAAGCTGGACCTGCCGCGCCGGATGCAGATCGAGTTCTCGAAGAACATCCAGTCGAAGACCGACGCCGAGGGCGGCGAGGTCACCCCGGCCGAGATCTGGGCGGTCTTCCAGGACGAGTACCTGCCGACCCCGGACAACGCGTGGGGCCGCATCTCGCTGGACGGCCCGCGCAGCCTGACCACCGAGAACGGCCGGGACGTGCTGCACGCCGAGGCCGTGGTGGACGGCGAGCGCACCGCGCTGACCGGCTCCGGCAACGGCCCGGTCTCCGCCTTCGTCGACGCGCTGGCCGGCATCGGCCTGGACGTCCGCGTCCTGGACTACGCCGAGCACGCGCTGAGCGAGGGCGGCGACGCCCAGGCCGCCGCCTACGTCGAGTGCGCCGTCGACGGCAAGGTGCTGTGGGGCGTCGGCATCGACGGCAACACCGTGCTGGCCTCGCTGAAGGCCCTGGTGAGCGCCGTCAACCGCGCGCAGCGCAGCTGACACGCCGGAGCGACGTGCACGAGGGGCCGCCCGTGGGGGCGGCCCCTCGCCGCGTTTCCGGGCCGTCCGGCCCCTCCCGCAACCCCGTGTGTCCTGCGCCACATTTTTTCGCCCCGGCACCCGTTCGGGGTGCTGACACGTGCCCGTAACCGTGGCAACATCGACGCACCGGAACCGGGGTCGGTGGGACGGCCAGCGGAGTCCGGTCGCGTGACCTGCCCGCAGACGTGCAGGCCGCCTGCCATGTCTGGGGAGTGGCGCCGTGACAGGGTTGTGGGGTGTCCGTCCTCGCTGGCGGACTGACGTCCTCGGTGACTTCTTCTGCCCGGGCTGCGGCGGCGACCGCAACTACCGCCGACAGCACGGCCGGCGGTGGCTGCGGTTGCTCGGCACCCCGGTCCTGCCGCTCGGCCCGGTCATCGGCAGCGTGCAGTGCACCAGCTGCCACGGCCGCTACGGCGTCGAGGCGCTGGAGCAGCTCACCTCCGTCCGGCTCGCCGCGATGCTCCGCGACGCCCAGTACACCGTCGCCCTCGCCGTCCTCGCCGCCGGCGGATCCGGCAGCCGGGCCGGCCGTGACGCCGCCTGCGCCCTGATCCGCGAGGCCGGCTTCGACGACTGCGGCGAGGCCCAGGTCCTCGCCTCCCTCGCCGCCCTCACCGGCCGCAGCGGCGGCGAACCCCAGGACGTCGACGACACCGCCGCGAGCGGCGCCGGCGGCCTCGCCATCGAACTCCACGCCGCCCTCGAACCGCTCGCCCCGCACCTGGCGCCGGCCGGCCGCGAACGGCTCGTCCTGCAGGGCGCCTGGATCGCCCTCGCCGACGGCGGCTACCTGCCGCAGGAGCGCGCCGCCCTCGCCGCCGTCGGGCGCTGCCTGCGGATCGGACCCCCGCGGGTCGAGGACCTCCTGGAGGACGCGACCCGCGCCCCGCGCTGACGACGCCGCTCCCGCTCGCCCGCGCCCTCCCACGTCCTGCCGTCCCCTCCCACGTCCTGCCGTCCCTCCCCGCGCTGCCCGTTTCCCGGGCCGTGCCCCCGACCGGGCCCGACTCCCCCTCCCGGGCCCGCCGTGACCCGCACCGACAGGGCAACCCCCGGCCCCGGTGCGGGGCCCACGGCTGCCCGCGGACGGCCGTGCGGACCGCCGCGCGGGGCGGTCCATGAGCGTCGGGTCGGGTCGTGCGGGTCCGCCCGGAGACCGGTCGGCGTGCGCGAGAATGGGGGGATGCCGATACTGCCCACCGCCGTCGCCCGGAGCGCCGCCGCATGAGCCTGTTCCGCGACGACGGCGTGGTGCTGCGCACCCAGAAGCTCGGCGAGGCCGACCGGATCATCACCCTGCTCACCCGCCAGCACGGCCGGGTCCGGGCCGTCGCCCGCGGCGTGCGCCGCACCAAGTCGAAGTTCGGCGCCCGGCTGGAGCCGTTCTCCCACGTCGACGTGCAGTTCTTCAGCCGGGGCAGCGACCTGGTCGGCCGCTCCCTGCCGCTGTGCACCCAGGTCGAGACCATCGCCCCGTACGGCGGCCGGATCGTCGGCGACTACGCCCGCTACACCGCCGGCACCGCCATGCTGGAGACGGCCGAGCGCTTCGCCGAGAACGAGGGCGAGCCCGCCGTCCAGCAGTACCTGCTCCTGGTCGGCGGCCTGCGCACGCTCGCCGCGGGGGAGCACGAGTCGCACCTGGTGCTCGACGCCTTCCTGCTGCGCTCGCTCGCGGTCAACGGCTACGGCGCGAGTTTCGGCGCGTGCGCCAAGTGCGGCCTGCCCGGACCCAACCGGTTCTTCTCGCTCCAGGCGGGCGGCGTGCTCTGCGCCGACTGTCGGGTCCCTGGAAGTGCCGTACCCTCCCCTGAGACACTGGTCCTGCTCGGCGCACTGCTGTCGGGGGACTGGCAGACGGCCGACGCCTGCGAGCCGCGCTACTGGCGTGAGGGCAGCGGGCTGGTGGCCGCCTATCTGCAGTGGCACCTGGAGCGGGGCATCCGCTCGATGAGATACGTGGAGAAGTGAGCATGGCAGCACGACGGCTCTTCGGCAGCAAGCAGCGGGTGTACGAGACCCCGGCGCCGCACCCGAGCGGCGCCCGTCCGCCGAAGATCCCCGGCGAGCTGGTGCCCAACCACGTGGCCTGCGTGATGGACGGCAACGGCCGCTGGGCCAAGGAGCGCGGCCTGCCCCGCACCGAGGGCCACAAGGTCGGCGAGGCCGTCGTCCTCGACGTGCTCCGCGGCTGCCTGGAGATCGGCGTCAAGAACCTCTCGCTCTACGCCTTCTCCACCGAGAACTGGAAGCGGTCCCCGGAGGAGGTGAAGTTCCTGATGAACTTCAACCGGGACGTCATCCGACGACGCCGCGACGAGATGGACGCCATGGGCATCCGCATCCGCTGGGCCGGCCGCATGCCGAAGATGTGGAAGAGCGTCGTCCAGGAGCTCCAGGTCGCCCAGGAGCAGACCAAGGACAACACCGCCATGACGCTGTACTTCTGCGTCAACTACGGCGGCCGCGCCGAGATCGCCGACGCCGCCCAGGCCATCGCCCGCGACGTCGCCGCCGGCCGGCTCGACCCCAAGAAGGTCAACGAGAAGACCTTCGCCAAGTACCTGTACTACCCCGACATGCCGGACGTCGACCTGTTCCTGCGCCCCAGCGGTGAGCAGCGCACCTCCAACTTCCTCGCCTGGCAGTCCGCCTACGCCGAGTTCGTCTTCCAGGACGTGCTCTGGCCGGACTTCGACCGCCGCGACCTGTGGCGCGCCTGCGAGCAGTACGCGCGGCGCGACCGCCGCTTCGGCGGGGCGATCCCCAACGAGGTGGAGGCCGCCGCCGAGGCAGCCGCCGCGGAGCTCCCGGCCCAGCGCTGACGGGCCGCACCCGCCTTCCGCGAACACGTGAGAGGCCCGGGCCGACCGGCCCGGGCCTCTCTCGTGTTCAGGTGCGGTGCTGTTCCGGCGCCGTGTGTTCCGGCCCCGCATGTTCGGGTGCCGCGTGTTCCGGCGCCGTGCGTGCGGGTGCTGCCCGCGCGGTCAGGCCTTCTGCGCGCAGTTCCCGCAGGTGCCGAAGATCTCCAGGGTGTGCGCGATGTCGCTGAAGCCGTGCTCGGCGGCGACCGCGTTCGCCCAGTGCTCCACCGCCGGACCCTCCACCTCGACCGTCGCACCGCAGGTGCGGCACACCAGGTGGTGGTGGTGCCCGCTGCTGCACCGCCGGTAGACCGCCTCGCCCTCGGACGTCCGCAGCACGTCCACCTCACCGGCCTCGGCGAGGGACTGCAGCGTGCGGTAGACCGTGGTCAGACCCACCGAGTCGCCCCGGTGCTTGAGCATGTCGTGCAGTTCCTGCGCGCTGCGGAAGTCCTCGATCTCGTCCAGCACCGCCGAGACGGCGGCTCGCTGCCGAGTGGATCGGGCTCGCGGCGTCGGGCCTGCGGTGGTCACCGTGGGTCCTCCAGGGGGTGGGATGCTGTCGCACCTCATTGTGCCAGCCCCCGGCCCGCGGACGGCTCGCTCTCGCGCCGTCCGTTCCGCCCCGTGGACGCCCCCTCCCGATCGGGAGCCTCCGCCGTCCGGCCCGCCGATTGGGCGGGCAGCACCACGTCGCAGACCTCCGGACCGGAGTCCGGCGCGGCCCGGTGCCGCCGCCGGGCCAGCGGGCCCGCCACCGCGCCCAGCAGGGCGAAGGCGGCGATCGCGAGCAGCACGATCGCGGGGCCGGACGGCACGTCGGCCTGGTACGAGCCGGCCACCCCGAGCACCGCCACGGTGATCCCGAGGCCGACCGCCGCCGCCTGGGTCGCCCGGAAGGAACGCGTCACCTGCTGCGCGGCCGCCACCGGGACGACCATCAGCGCACTGACCAGCAGCAGTCCGACGACCCGCATCGCCACCGTCACGGTGACCGCGGCCATCACGGCCAGCAGCAGGTTCAGCACCCGGACGGGGATCCCGGTGACCCGGGCGAACTCCTCGTCCTGGCAGATCGCGAACAGCTGGCGGCGCAGTCCGAAGGTGACGGCCACGACCACTGCGGCCAGTACGGCGATGGTGGCGAGGTCCCCGGGGCCCACGGTGAGGATGGACCCCCACAGGTAGCTCTCCAGGTTGCCGCTGCCGGCCTGGGCGCTCACGCTGACCAGCAGCTTGCCGCAGGCCATGCCGCCGTAGAAGAGCATCGCGAGGGCGATGTCGCCGCGCTGGTTGCCGCGCGAGCGGACGAGTTCCATCACGACCGCGCCCAGCACGCAGACCAGGACGGCCATCCAGACCGGGCTGGTCTGGAACAGGAAGCCGAGGCCGACGCCGGTGAGGGCGACGTGCCCGATGCCGTCGCCCATCAGCGCCTGACGCCGCTGCACCAGGTAGACGCCGACGGCCGGCGCGGTGATCCCGACCAGCACGGCGGCGACCAGCGCGCGCTGCATGAAGTCGAATTGCAGCATCTCGATCATGCGAGCAGTCCTCGGGGGTGGGTGTGGTCGTCGGCGTGCGGGTGGACGTGGTCGTGGCCGGGCAGGGCGTGCTGTCCGACCCCCTGGGGCGGCGGGCCGTCGTGCGCCACGCAGCCGTCCCGCAGCACCACGGCCCGGTCGATGAGCGGCTCCAGCGGGCCGAGCTCGTGCAGGACGAGCAGGACGGCGCAGCCGCGGTCGGCCTCCCGGCCCAGGATGTCGGCGAGCACCTGCTGGCTGGCGACGTCGACGCCGGCCATCGGCTCGTCCATGATCAGCAGGTCCGGTTCGCCGACCAGGGCGCGGGCGATCAGCACCCGCTGGTGCTGGCCGCCGGAGAGCCCGGTCACGCCGTCCTCGGCGCGGTCCAGCATGCCGACCGCGGCCAGCGCCCGGTCGACCGCCGCCCGGTCGCGTCGGCGGAACGGCAGCAGCCGGTGCTGCGGCAGCCGTCCGGTGGAGACCACCTCGCGGACGGTCGCCGGGACGCCGCCGGCGGCGGTGGTGCGTTGCGGCACGTACCCGATCCGGCGCCAGGCGCGGAACGAGCGGTACGGGGTGCCGAAGAGCTCCAGGTGCCCGCGGTCCAGCGGGACGCCGCCGACCACCGCCTTGACGGTGGTCGACTTGCCCGAACCGTTGGCGCCGAGCAGGGCCACCACCTCGCCGGGGCGGACGGTGAGGTCCACGCCGCGCAGCACGGGGCGGCCGCCGACCGAGGCGACCGCCTCGCGGAGACGGACGGCCGGCGGCAGGCCGTTGGGGGCCGTGTCGGGTGCCGCCTCGGGTGTCGCCTCAGGGGTTGCGTCGGGCGTGGTGGTTTCGGGCGCGGCGGGGGTTTCGGGCGTGGTGGTGGTTTCGGGCGTGGTGGTGGTTTCGGGCGCGGTGGTGCGCTCGGGGAGGACTGGGCTCATGGCGTGGTGTCCCGTCAGCTGGTGGCGCCGAGCGCCGCCCGGAGGTTGGTCAGGTTCTGCCGCATCACGGAGAAGTAGTCGCCCTTGCCGTTCCTGATGCCCTCGATGGGGTCGAGCACGGCGGTCCGCAGCTTCAGGTCCTTGGCGACGCTGGTGGCGAGCGCGGGGCTCACCAGGCTCTCGAAGAAGATGGTGGTGACGCCGTGCTCCCGCGCCGCCTGCTGGATCGTGGCGAGCCGGGCCGGGCTGGGCTCGGCCTCCGGGTCGACCCCGTTGATCGCGATCTGCTCCAGGCCGTAGTGGTCGGCGAGGTAGCCGAAGGCGGCGTGGCTGGTGACGAAGGCCTTCGTCCCCGTGCCCTTCAGGCCGTCCCGGAACTCCGTGTCCAGCGCGGTGAGGCGGGTGACCAGGTCCGCGGTGTTCTTCTCGTAGTCGGCGGCGTGCGCCGGATCGGCGTCGGCGAACGCCGCACCGACAGCCTCGGCGACCGCCGCGTACCGGGTCGGGTCGAGCCAGATGTGCGGGTCGCCGGCCGGGCCGCCGTGCTCGTGACCGTGGCCGTCGGCCTCCTCGCCGCCCTCGTCGAGGTGGTGGTCGACCAGCGGGGAGGCCGCGGTGGCGTCGACGACGTGCTTGGAGTGGGACTGTTCGACCGCCTTGTCGACCGTCGGCTGAAGGCCCTTCAGGTAGAGGACCGCCCCAGCCTTCTGGACGGCGCCGACCTGCCTGGCGGTGAGTTCGAGGTCGTGCGGCTCCACGCCGGCGGCCGTCAGATCGGTCACCTTCACGTGCTCGCCGCCGATCTGCGAGGCGAGGAACTCCATCGGGTAGAAGGACGCGACCACCGACAGTCTGCCGCCGGCGTCCTGCGCACTGCTGGTGCCGCCGCAGGCCGTCAGCGCGAGGGCGGCGGCGAGGGCGGTGGCAGTGAGGGCGACGGCCTTGGCAGGGCGGCGGCGGGTGTCGCCGGAGGGTCGGGGGAGCGTCATGACAACCATTCTCATCTTATGTGGAAATGATTGTCAACTCACCCGATTGGGTGAGCCGCGTCCGCTGCGCGGGTGAACCGCGGTGGGCCGGCGGGGTGGCCGACGACCCGGACGGGTGTGGGAAGGCCTGCGAGCGGGTGGGTTCAGGCGGGCGGCGAACGGATGGGCGCGCGGGGGGCGGGGAGGCGGCGTCGGGTGGGCGTGCGGGGGTCGGGGAGGTGGTGTGCGGGTGGGAGGCCCTGGAACCGGGCGGGAGAGTGCCGTCCGAACACCCCGGGAACATGCGGTGCGGCCGATACTGATGTGACTGCACCACCCCCGAGCCCGGTAACCTGAGGTATTCGGGTGCGTGCAACCAGCCGTGCCCAGACCGTGCCGTCGTACTGAAGAGAGCACTGTGGCCGCCGACAAGATCGACACGATCGTCAGCCTGAGCAAGCGCCGTGGCTTCGTCTACCCCTGCAGCGAGATCTACGGCGGTACCCGCGCCGCCTGGGACTACGGTCCGCTGGGTGTCGAGCTCAAGGAGAACATCAAGCGCCTGTGGTGGCGGGCGATGGTCACCGCTCGTGAGGACGTCGTCGGAATCGACTCCTCGGTGATCCTCGCCAAGGAGGTCTGGGAGGCCTCCGGCCACGTCGCCACCTTCAACGACCCGCTCACCGAGTGCCTCTCCTGTCACAAGCGCTTCCGCGCCGACCACCTGGAAGAGGCGTACGAGGCCAAGCACGGCAAGCTGCCCGCCAACGGCCTCGCCGACATCAACTGCCCGAACTGCGGGAACAAGGGCTCCTTCACGGAGCCCAAGGAGTTCTCGGGCATGCTGAAGACGCACCTCGGCCCGGTCGAGGACGGCTCCGGCCTCGCGTACCTCCGCCCGGAGACCGCGCAGGGCATCTTCACCAACTTCAAGGCCGTCCAGACCACCTCGCGCAAGAAGCCGCCGTTCGGCATCGCCCAGGTCGGCAAGAGCTTCCGCAACGAGATCACGCCCGGCAACTTCATCTTCCGCACCCGCGAGTTCGAGCAGATGGAGATGGAGTTCTTCGTCAAGCCGGGCGAGGACGAGAAGTGGCACGAGTACTGGCTCGAGCAGCGCTGGAACTGGTACCGCGACCTCGGCCTGCGCGAGGAGAACATGCGCTTCTTCGAGCACCCGAAGGAGAAGCTCTCCCACTACGCCAAGCGCACGGTCGACATCGAGTACCGCTTCAACTTCGGCGGCACCGAGTTCTCCGAGCTCGAGGGCATCGCCAACCGCACGGACTACGACCTCGCCGTGCACAGCGAGCACTCCGGCCAGGACCTCAAGTACTTCGACCAGGAGTCCGGCGAGCGCTACTTCCCGTACGTCATCGAGCCGGCAGCCGGCCTCAACCGTGCGATGCTCGCCTTCCTCATCGACGCCTACTTCGAGGACGAGGCCCCCAACGCCAAGGGCCAGATGGAGAAGCGCGTCGGCATGCGGCTCGACCCGCGCCTCGCCCCGGTCAAGGTCGCGGTGCTCCCGCTCTCCCGCAACGCCGACCTCTCGCCGAAGGCCCGCGGCCTCGCCGCCGACCTGCGCACCGCGTGGAACGTCGACTTCGACGACGCCGGCGCCATCGGCAAGCGCTACCGCCGCCAGGACGAGATCGGCACGCCGTTCTGCGTCACCGTCGACTTCGACACCCTCGAGGACAACGCGGTGACCGTGCGCGAGCGCGACACCATGGCGCAGGAGCGCGTCTCCCTCGACCAGGTGAAGTCCTACCTGGCCGCCCGCCTGATCGGCTGCTGACCTCGGTACGACGCCCTTCGGTCCGCCGACCCGGCCCCCTCTGCTGCAGAGCTCTGCAGCAGAGGGGGCCGAGTCGTTCCCGGTGCCGGATCGACGGCAGAGGTCAGCGGCGACCGCGGGGGCGGGGTGCGGACGGTGTCGTCGGGAGCCCCGCCGACCGGAGGGCGGCCAGCACCCCTCGCGAACGGCTCTCCTCCAGCGTGGCCGCCGCACCCAGCAGTACCTGGTACAGCTCGTGGTGCGGAAGCAGAGCGCGCCCCAGCTCGGCGAGGTCACCGGGCGAGCGCAGCCCCGCGGTCTCACGCACCAGTGCGGCGGCGAACCGCTGCGCCGCCTGTTGCGCCGCCTGCTGTGCGGCGGCCTGTTGCGCGGTGGCCTGCTGTGCGGCCGAATGTGGGGCGGCCGGACGAAGGACGGATCCCGTGCCCGACGGTGCCGCCGAAGCACCTGGGAACGCCAACTGCTCGACGGTGGCGGCCACATCGGCGATCGGCCGGCCCGCGACCTGCCGCAGCAGGTGCCGGACGTCACCGGTGCGCCCGGCCGCGGCCAGACCGGCGGTCAGTGCAGCCAGTTCGGCCGGCGGGGCGGACGCCCACTCCCACAGCAGGGTCTGGCCGTCGGCGGCCTGGCCCGCCCGTTCCAGGGCCGCGATCAGCGCCGGCAGCGCCGAACCCGGTACGCCCCACAGGGCATGGAACAGTTCGTTCGCCTCGTCCGCCAGCCCCACTCGGCGGAGCTCGGCCAAGGTGCCGGCCGCTTGGTCCGGCGAACCGTGCGCCGTCGCGCGGACGAGGTAGCCCGCTGCACCGTACGGCCCCTGAGATCGCAGCAGAGCGGCGAGACGGGCCACGTCCTGCGGCGCGAGGGTCACCGCGGCCTGCGCCACGAGGGCTGCCGACTCGTGCGCCGAACCGCGGCCGTGCAACTCGCCGACGCGGATGGCGAGGGCGGCCAGCTCCTCGGCACTGCGCGGCGGCGGAGCGGGAGCAGGAGCGGGAGTGACGGGAGCGGCGGGTGCGGAGGTGGAGAGTGCGGGCGGTTCGCTGTCGGCCGGCGCCGACCGGTATTCGGTCTCGCCTGATGCTGCACCCCGGACACCGCCGAAGCGGGCCCCGCGGACCGGGGCCACCGTTGGAGTGGACGGTGGGGCCATCCCTGCGGCTTCGGCCGCAGCCTGCTCAGCCGCGGAGGCCCAGACCCGCTCCGGCTCCTGTTCCTCCACGAACGCGCCGCCGAACCGGGCCCCGGTGGGACGCCGGCGCTTCGCGGGCTTCGGTTCGGCCGCAGCCCTGGCCGCAGGCCCGACCACCGGTTTCGTTGCCGGCTCGGGCGTCCGCGCGGCGATGTGAGTCGGTGGGACTGGTGGTGCCGGGGGCTGGGGGACCGACCGGTACTGGGGTGCGGCCGCTGCACCGGCGGTGGGTGCGGCCGGTGCAGTGGGGGTGGTAGCAGCGGCTCCCTGGAACGGCGGACCCGGAGGCGGTGAACCGGCTTTCGGGGAGCCCGTGTTGGGGTGTCCGGTGTTGGGGTGTCCGGTGGTGTGGTCGCCGGTGGTGTGGGGGCCAGCTGCGTGAGGGCTTGCGCTCAAGGGTGACGGTCGGGTGCCCGCAGTCTGCTGACGCGGTACCGCGTCCTGCTGCCCGGCGCCGCCGGGGCCGGACGGTTCGCGGTAACCGCGTTGGAGGAAGCTGCCGTTCTGCCGCGCGAGATCCTCCAGCGCCAAGAGGCGTTCGCTCAAGTCGAGGCAGCGAGTGCCCAGTCCTTCCCGCAAGGACCGGGCCTGTGCGAGGCGCCGTAGGAGTTCCGGGTCCGGCTGTTGGTGTGGTTGGGCGTAGCCGTGCGCCCGATCCGGTTGGCTCGCCGCCTGCACCGCCTCGGCGAGCCGTCGTTCGCGCTGTGCTGCGTACTGCCGCGCCCGGAGTAGTTCGTCCAACTCCGTCCGCAGCATGTGGATGTCCGCTGCTGTGGGCCCCAGCTCCTGCACTGTCATCCCTCGTCCGACCAGCCTCTCCACCTCGGGGCCGCCCAGCCGGCCCCCTGGCCCTACCTCGGGCCATCCTCACCAAGCCATACGGCGTCGGTGTTACAGGCGTGAGTCCGCCGATTTTCGGCGAATGACGTTGCAGGTGGCGGGGGTTGAAGTCGCCGGAAGAAGTGGGGCGTTCCGAAGGTGCGAGTGTCAGGCGGCTGCCCGGGGCGCAGCCCTGCATCGGCGTCAGGGACAGTCAGGGACCCACGGCCGGGGTCACGGCCGGAGACCGGGTCCGGAGCCAGGTTCAGGGCCGAGGCCAAGGTCAGGCGATGAGCCGGGCCCGGGCCTCCATCAGGGCGAAGCCGAGCAGGTTGAGGCCGCGCCACTCCTGCGGTCGGGTGGCCCGCTCGTTGTCGGCCGCCAGGCCGATGCCCCAGAGCCGGTCGAGCGGGCTGGCCTCCACCAGGACGCGCTGGGCGGTGCCCAGCAGGTAGTTCCGCAGCGCGTCGTCCTGCCCGAACTTGGCCACGTTGCCGGCGACCACGAGCTCGAACCGTTCGGCGACCCACCGCTCCTCGTCGAAGCCCCGGACCTGGCGACCCAGCTTCTTGGCCTCGCCCGGGGTGGGTGCGGCCAGGATGCGGGCCAGCGTCTGCTCGTCCTGGAACAGGCGGGCCTTCCCGGCCATCATCCAGTGCTCCGCGGAGCGGTAGGTGACACCCTCCACGGTGAACTCCCCGGGCCACCACTGGCTGAGCGACCCCGGACCGATCCGGCCGTCGGGCTCCGGCCGGTGGCCCCAGAAGAGCAGGTACTTGGGCCGAGTGCCCGCCTCGACCAGGGCGACCAACTGCTCACGGGTGCGGGTGTCGGCCGGTGCGGTGGGTTCAGTGGTCGTCATGACGTCATGCTCCCATCCGTCGCCGACACTCTGCTTCCGGTTTTTCGCACCCTTGGAAACACCACCTCGTACGCTGCCCCGCAGGTCAGACGACCGAGCGCGGGAGCCGCAGGCTGAGGAAGGCGATGATCACCGAGCCGCCGAACTGGAGGGCCAGTACGAGTGCCAGTGCATGCGCGAAGCCCATGGTGGGGGACACCGCGAGGAAGAGCGTGCCGAGGGTGGCGACTCCGAGCGCGAGGCTGGACTGCTGGGTGGTCGCCAGGACGCCGCTCCCGACGCCCGCCCGCTCGGCAGGGACCTTGGACAGCACCACGCGGAACAGCGGAGTGCCCACCAGGCCCTGGCCGATGCCCGCCAGGGCGACGCCGGGCAGCATCCGCAGCGGCGAGAAGTGGGTCCAGTCCGCCAGGACGGTGGCCAGCAGGGTGACCAGGCCGATCCCCTGGACCACCGCGCCTGCCGTGATCACCCGGCTGCCGAACCGTCCCACCAGACGCGGGCCGGAGAGCGAGGCCGCGAAGTACCCTGCGGCCATCGGAACCAGCGCCCAGCCGGCGGCGACCGGCCCGAGCCGGAGACCGTGCTGGAGCAGGATCGCCACCACGAACATGAAGCCGCCGAAGCCGGTGAAGTACGGCAGCGCGATGCCGAGTCCTCGGCGCATCTCGGGTATGTGCAGCAGTGAGAGCGGCACCAGCGGTGTCCGGCCCATCCGCTCGGCCCTGCGCTCCACGGTCAGGAAGGCGGCGGCGAGCAGCGGGAACAGGCCGAGCAGCAGCCAGGTCCACAGCGGCCAACCGACGGCCCGGCCCTCCATCAGCGGGACGAAGAGGGAGAGCAGCGCGGCGGTCAGCAGCACCGTGCCGGGCACGTCCACTCCCGCGGCACGGCTGGCCCGCGTCTCGGGCACGAACCGGACGGCGAGCACCGCGGTCAGCAGGGCGAACGGGACGTTGAGCAGGAACACGGCGCGCCAGCCGCTCCCGAACAGGTCCGCCGCGACCATCATGCCGCCGAGGACCTGGCCGATGACGACGGAGATGCCGCCGACCGCGCCGTAGATGCCGAGCGCCCGGGCACGCTGGGACCCGCTGCTGGCAGCGGTGATGGTCGCCAGGACCTGGGGCAGCAGCAGCGCCGCGGAGGCGCCCTGCGCCACGCGTGCCGCCACCAGCGTCCAGGCCGTCGGCGCGAGACCGCAGGCCAGGGACGTCACCGCGAAGAGCGCGGCACCGGCGACGAACAGACGGCGCCGACCGAGTGCGTCGCCGAGCCGGCCGCCCAGGACCAGCAGGACCGCGAAGGCGATGCCGTAACCGGCGGCGACGAGCTCCAGAACCGCGGGGCCCGCCGCGAGGTCGTGGTCGATGGTGGGCAGCGCGACGTTGACGATGAAGAAGTCGAGCATCGGCAGGAAGGCGCCGAGCAGGACGGTGACGAGGCCCGCGGCACCCAGGGTGGGGGCGTCCGTGGCACGACCGGCGGGGGAGGTGGTCCGTGGAAGCGTCAGTTGCTGAGTCACGGCACCTACGATCCGCCTTGCCGCACCCTGGTACCAGACATCGTTTATCCAGGTATAACGAGTACCTGGCAACAGGATGCGCGCGGGAGCATCCTGGTAGGCATGGCTACACGCATCGCCTCCACAGGCCGCCCGACGGAGTCTGCCTCCGGGCCCGGCCCTGCCACCAGGGCCGGCGGGTCCACGGCCACAAGCCCGACGGCCACAAGCCCGACGGCGGCGGGCTCCACGGCGGCGGGCTCCACGGCTACGGGGTCCACGGCCACGGGGTCCACGGCTGCCAGGCCGGGAGCCGGCGCCGGGGCCAAACTCGCTCCGGCCGCTGCCCGGCGACAGGAGCTCGCCGCCTTCCTCCGTAGCCGCCGGGAGCGCATCTCGCCCGAGCAGGTGGGGTTGCCCGAGACCGGGCGCCGCCGCACACCGGGCCTTCGCCGGGAAGAAGTGGCGCACCTCGCCACGGTGGGAGTCACCTGGTACACCTGGCTGGAGCAGGGGCGGGACATCCAGGTCTCCGCCCAGGTGCTGCAGTCGGTGGCACGGGCGCTCATGCTCGACCCGACGGAGCGTGCCCACCTGTTCGTCCTGGCCGGTGCCGAGGACCCTGCCCCGATCGTCGAATGCGCCACCGTCACGCCGGCCGCGCGGATGCTCCTCGCCCAGCTGGAGCCGATGCCGGCCGCCGTGCTGAACAGCCGCTACGACGTTCTCGCCTACAACCGGGCCTACACCTGGATCGCAGGCGACCTCGACGCCCTCCCGTTCGAGGACCGCAACCTGATGTGGTTGGCCTTCACCGACTCCGAGTTCCAGAGGAGCCTCCTCGACATCGGGGAGGCGCGCCCCGCCATGGTGGCCAAGTTCCGTACCGCCATGGCCGATCACGGGGCCGAACCTGCGTGGAAAACGTTGCTGAACCGGCTGCGCAAGGCCTCGCCCGAGTTCGAGGGGATGTGGCAGCAGCACGAGGTCGCCGGCCTCGGCAACGGCCTGAAGCGCTTCCTGGTGCCGGACGTCGGCTTGATGCGCTTCGAGTACACCAATCTCTGGCTCGGCCCGCGGCCCGGCCCGAGACTTGTCGCCTACACGCCCCAGGACGAGGAGACGCGCAGCAAGTTGGAGGCTCTCGCGGCCCGTTCCTGAGTGCGTCGACGCACGGAGCAGGGCGGGGATCGCCGGTGCGCCGCGGCGGACCGGCGATCCCGTGCGTCGCGGGAGCGGGGCACCGATGGTGAAGCGCGGTACCCGGGGCGTCCGGCACGCACGGCTCGCCGCGTGGTCGAAGGCAGCGCGGTCGGCCGCGAGCAGCAGGCACACCAGCGCGATCGGCACCTCGGCGGCAAGCGCCATGGTGAGTGCGGTCGCCAGCTCGGGCCCGGTGGCAGCTGTCGAGACATCGACCAGTGCGTCCAGCCCGAGCAGCAGACCGGCGAGGTACGCGGCCGAGCGGGGTGCCGCGCCGCGGCCGTCCGGCCGCAAGCCTGCAGTGAGCAGCGCTGCGGCCTCGGCCGCGTCCAGCAGGGCCCAGCCGACGAGATGCGCCCAGGCCAGGGCCACCGCCCAGGGGATCAGCGCGAGTCCGCAGACGGCCAGCAACCGGTGGTGGCTCACGCAGCAACTCCCGCCCGCAGCCGGACCGGTGGGCAGCCCGGCCCGCTCACCAGGACACCTGTTGCGGATGTGGCGCACCAAGCCAGCCAGAACGCACCCATCACCGTGGTCAACCCGGCGGGAACCCGCTGACTGGCCCGTCGGCCACGGGTGAACACCACCGCGGGCGGTGAGCCGTCCGCGCACAGCCGCCCCCAGGCGAAGGCCCCGGGATGGCCGGCGCCCGGCCGTCGCCGTACGCCGCGGAGCACGCCACCCGCCAACGACGACGTCACCACCACATCGAGCAACTCGCCGTGCTCGTAGACCTCCAACGCGGCCCGGCGCCCGCGCCCCGCCGAACCCCGGACGGACCACGGCCCCAGCACGGGCAGGGCCAAAGTACGGCGGACGCCGGGCGGTGGCACCCGGCTCCGCCTCGGAGGCACTGCACCGCGACCGCGGACCGTCTCGCCGACGCGGTCCGCAGCGGGGCCTCGGGCACGGGCACCCGTCAGCGGTCCCGCAGCGGTCGACGGGCCGACACCGCCCGCTCCGGTGTTCCGGGCAGCGCCGTCCGTCTCGTGCACCGTCGGGTTCGCCCGGCCGTACACCGTGTTGCTCGTCCGGTCGTTCGCCGTGCCGTCGGCCGCGCCGTTCGCCCGGCCGTTCGCTGTGCTGTTTCCCGTGCTGTTCGTCAGGCTGTTCGTCATGCCGACAACATTCGCGACCTGCGGATGCCCCTGTCGTTGGCGCACTCTTCACTTTTCATGGTGAAGCCAGCTACACCATCAACAGTGAAGAGCACTTCATGGTGGAGCTGATCGCGCGCCAACTACTCTTTCCGCCATGTCCGATTCCGCTCGCCGCAACCCGTTCGCGCCACTTCTCCGGCGTGCTCCGTGGGCGGCGGCTGCCAGGCGGGACACCCTCTTCGTCGCGGCAGGTGTCCCCCTGGGGCTGCCGGCCGTCGTCCTCCTCCTCGACGCCAAGTCCGCCGCCGTCCTGGTGTTCGTGCTTCCCTTCTGCTTCGACCTCCTGACGACGGCACAGCGAAGTCGCCTCCGCGCCCTGCGCGGCGTGGACGTGCCGAGCCGGCTGCCGCCCGATGCAGGGTGGGCGAGGAGACTGCGCGCCGGTATGACCTGGCGCCAGACGCTCCATCACGTCGTCATGGCCCCACTGTTCGCGACCGCAAGCCTCCTGGTCATGGCGGTCTGGGGAGCCGGTCTCGTCATGGGGACGTTCTTCGTCTGGATCTGGGCGCTGCCGCCAGACGGCCCGATGCGGCCCGGATCCGGGTGGACGACCAACGGCGGATTGGTCACTGCCGCCGGTGTGGCGCTGCTCCTCCTCGGACCCTGGGCGTTCGCCTGGATCGCCCGCACCGACGAGCGGACCACCCGCGCACTGATCGGTCGTAACCGGGCCGAGGTGCTGGAAGAACGGGTGGAGCGACTCGCGGTCAGCCGGGCCGGGGTGGTGGACGCCGCAGACGCCGAGCGGCGCCGGATCGAGCGGGACCTCCACGACGGTGCCCAGCAGCGACTCGTCTCCCTCGCCATGAACCTCGGACTGGCCCGCCGGACGCTGACCGACATCCCGACGGAGGCCATGCAGGTCATCGTCGAGGCGCACGAGGAGGCCCAGGCAGCCATCGAGGAGCTGCGCGACCTCGTTCGCGGCCTGCACCCGGTCGTCCTGGAGGACCGCGGGTTGGACGCGGCACTGTCCGGCATCGCCGCTCGGAGTCCGGTGCCGGTGCGCATGGACGTCGACCTCGACGGACGTGTGGCACCAGCGGTCGAAGCGGTCGCCTACTTCACGATCTCCGAAGCACTGGCGAACGCGGCCAAGCATGCCCGGGCGTCCCGCGTCGACCTCTCCGTCCGTCGATCCGGAGACCGGCTCCGGATAGTCATCGGCGACGACGGCATCGGCGGGGCCGACCCGTCCAGGGGAAGCGGCCTGACGGGCCTGCGGAAACGAGCGGCCTCGGTCGACGGCACGCTCACTGTCATCAGCCCCCTCGGGGGCCCCACCACTCTCACCGTGGAGTTGCCGTGCGAGCTGTGATTGCCGAAGACTCCGTCCTCCTACGGGTCGGCCTGATCAAGGTGCTGGAATCCGTCGGTTACGAGATCCCGGCTGCGGTCGGAGACGCAGAGTCCCTGCTGGCCGCAGTCGAGGAGCACAAACCGGATATTGCGATCATCGATGTGCGAATGCCACCGGACTTCGCGGACGAGGGCGTCAAGGCAGCGCTGCTGATCCGCAGGCAGTGGCCCGATGTGGCCGTCTTGCTGCTCTCGCAGTATGTGGAGGAGCGCTACGCCGCCGACCTGCTCTCGGCGAACACCAGTGGCGTCGGGTACCTACTCAAGCAGCGCGTCGCCAACGTCGACGACTTCCTGGAGGCGCTCCAGCGAGTAGCCGGCGGCGGTACGGCGCTCGACCCCGAGGTGGTCGCCCAACTCCTCGTCCGCAAGGATCGCGATCCGCTCCGCAAACTGACTCCACGCGAGCGCGACGTCCTCGCCCTCATGGCGGAAGGCCGGTCCAACGCCGGCATCGCCGCCATCCTGGTGGTGAGCGACAGCGCCGTCGCGAAGCACATCAACGCCATCCTGATGAAGCTCGACCTCCCCCAGACGGACGCAGACCACCGCAGGGTCCTCGCAGTCCTCCGGTTCCTCGAGGTGGGCTGAGGTGGCGACCCGCCCGGTCAACGACGTCGCCGCAGCCCGCCACAGCCGGCGAGGCAGCGTAGACACCGCAGACACCGCAGACATGGCAGACGGCATGAGCGGCACCGCGGGCACAGCAGACACCTCAGTAGGAGAGCGTGAGCGCAAATCCTGGCGTGCCGTCGCGATCATCGTCCTGACCCTCGGCGTCCTCGCCGGAGCCGGTATGGCCTGGGGCGTCATGGCGTACCGGTCGACCGCGACCACGCGGACCTTCCTCGGTCCGGTCACCGCAGTGGAACTCAATGCCGAGGCCACTCAGGTGCGGGTCGAGGCCGGGGCGCCCGACCGCGTCACGGTGGACCAGCGGACTGACTGGGCGCTGCGGCCACCCGCGGTCGAGGAGAGCCTGGAGAACGGAACTCTCCGAATAACCGTCCGCTGCGGCACCGTCATCGGGCCGCTGGACGCCGAGCCCTTCGGGTGCGGGCTCCTGCTCGACATCCGGATTCCGGCCGGGGTGCCGGTCCATGCCCGGACCACGTCCGGTGGATTCACCGCGCGAGGGCTGTTTGGGGAGCTCCGGATCGAGACGACCTCGGGGGCGATCCGGCTCGATGCGGTGAGCGGCCCGGTCTGGGCGAAGGCGTCCTCGGGACAGATCACCGGCGAGACCTTGACCTCCACCCGCGTCCGGGCCGTCCTGACCTCCGGGCAACTGCTGCTCATGTTCGCCCGCCCACCCGAGGAGGTCACCGTCACAGCCACCTCCGGCCAGGTCGACCTCGAACTCCCGGCCGACCCTGCCGGGTACCGCATCGACCACAGCACCAGTTCAGGTGCGGTGGACATCAACCCGGCCCTGAGATCCGACACCTCCACCCGCCACCTCGACATAGCCACCAGCTCCGGCCAGATCAGCGTGGCGAAAGCCACCCCGTGACCGCCGCAGCCAGGCCAGCCCACCCGCCCAGCCCCCACCTGCCCAGCCCCCACCTCCCAGCCACCGCCAGCCAGAGCCCGGTGGCCCCATCAGCCCAGCCACCTCACCCTGCCCTGCCACCCCACCCGTACAAGCCCACCGACCCCACCCGCACGAACCCACCCCACCCCACCCCACCCCACCCTCCCTACCTCGGCCGGGCCGCCACTCGGGTGGGGGACAATGGAGAGTCCCGAATCCCATCAGCCGAGGACTCTGCCGCGCATGACCACCACGCCCAGCACAGCCGACACCGTCAGGTCCGCCGAAGCCACCGGTGAGCCCACCCAGCCCGCGTCCGCCGCAGGCGCCGAGTTCGCCCCGCTGAACATCGGCCCGATGCAGGTGTGGCCGCCGGTCGTGCTGGCACCCATGGCAGGGATCACCAACGCTCCCTTCCGGACGCTGTGCCGGGAGCAGAGCGGCGGCAAGGGGCTGTACGTCTCCGAGATGATCACCACGCGGGCGCTGGTCGAGCGCAACGCGAAGACCATGCAGTTGATCAAGTTCGACCCGAGCGAGAAGCCCAGGTCGATCCAGCTGTACGGCGTCGACCCGGTCACCGTCGGCAAGGCGGCCCGCATGATCGCGGACGAGGGGCTCGCCGACCACATCGACCTGAACTTCGGCTGCCCCGTCCCGAAGGTCACCCGCAAGGGCGGCGGCTCGGCGCTGCCGTACAAGCGCAACCTGCTGCGGGACATCCTCCGCGAGGCCGTCGCCAATGCGGGCGACCTCCCGGTGACGATGAAGATGCGCAAGGGCATCGACGACGACCACATCACCTTCCTGGACGCGGGCCGGATCGGCGCCGAGGAGGGCGTCGCGGCCATCGCCCTGCACGGGCGCACGGCGGCCCAGCACTACGGCGGCACCGCCGACTGGTCGGCGATCGCCCGGCTGCGGGAGTCGGTCCCGGCTCACATCCCGGTGCTCGGCAACGGCGACATCTGGTCGGCCGACGACGCGCTGCGGATGATGCGCGAGACGGGGTGCGACGGCGTGGTGGTCGGTCGCGGCTGCCTCGGCCGGCCCTGGCTCTTCAAGGACCTGGTGTCGGTCTTCGAGGGCGATGTCGACTACGCCCGCCCGACCTTCGGCGAGGTCGCCCGTGCCATGGTGCGCCACGCCCAGTTGCTCGGCGAGTGGCTCGGTGACGAGGCCCGCGGCGTGATCGATTTCCGTAAGCACGTGGCCTGGTACACGAAGGGTTTCTCGGTCGGGTCCGAACTCCGGGTCCGACTGGCGAACGCGTCCTCCCTCACCGAGATGGCCGAGCTGCTGCAGCAGATCGACCAGGCCCAGGTGTGGCCGGCCGGGGCGGACGGTCCGCGCGGTCGGACCAGCGGCAACAACCGGGTGGTACTGCCGGAGGGCTGGTTGGACGATCCGTACGACTGCGCGGTGCCCTCCGTTGACGCCGAATCGGACACATCCGGCGGATGATCTGTACGGCTGGTCGAAATCGGCCTCGACCGGCCATCTGCCGCTCCGGACCAGCCCTCTTGTCCGATCTGGCCAAGAGGGCTCCTTTCTGGCAGATTTTCACTACGCAGAGTAGCCAATCCCGCCACTCGTAGTCACGATGCGCGCGATCATGGGCGCTCGAAGGCTGAGATGCGCTCGTGACGCTTGCCACATAGTCTGAGTGGTTGACGGCCGGTCAGGTTGCCGGAAGGCCTCGACAACGTGAATCGCTTCCCGAAGGGGTTGTCGGTCCGATCGGTGCGGCTGGCTGCAGGAAATCAAACCGGGGCAACAGACTCGACGTTCGGCCATCACTCTCTGTCCGGTTCGTATGATCTTCAGGTTTCGATGTCTTCACTACTTGAACGGTAGCTAGCGTCAACCGGACGATTTCATCAACACAGGTGAATGCCTACTCGGGCATTCGATCTGCTGGGTGCTGAGTGGTTCTCAAGCACGTACGGCCTATTGGCGGCACGAAAGCGCCTTTGAAATGGGTATGTTCTCCGGCGTCAGGGCAACCGTGTGCGAGGAGACCGACCCGTGGCGGCGAAGCAGAAGTTTGTTTACTCCTTCACCGAAGGAAACAAGGACCTCAAGGATCTTCTTGGCGGCAAGGGTGCGAACCTGGCCGAGATGACCAACCTGGGTCTCCCCGTCCCTCCGGGGTTCACCATCACGACCGAGGCCTGCAAGGTCTTCCTGGAGACCGGCAGTGAGCCCGCCTCCCTGCACGAGGAGATCAGCAAGCACCTGACGGCCCTCGAGGCCGAGATGGGCAAGACGCTCGGGCAGCACGACAACCCGCTGCTGGTGTCGGTCCGTTCGGGTGCCAAGTTCTCCATGCCCGGCATGATGGACACCGTTCTGAACATCGGTCTGTCCGACGCTTCGGTGGCCGGCCTCGCCGCCCAGTCCGGCAACGAGCGTTTCGCCTGGGACTCCTACCGCCGCCTGGTCCAGATGTTCGGCAAGACCGTGCTGGGCGTGGACGGCGAGCTGTTCGAGGAGGCCCTGGACGAGGCCAAGCAGGCCAAGGGCACCGAGAACGACCTCGACCTGACCGCCGAGGACCTCAAGGGCCTGGTCGAGACCTTCAAGGGCATCGTCAAGCGCGAGACCGGCCGGGAATTCCCGCAGGAGCCGCGCGAGCAGCTCGACCTCGCCATCTACGCCGTCTTCCACTCCTGGAACGGCGACCGCGCCCGGCTGTACCGCCGCCAGGAGCGCATCCCGAACGACCTCGGCACCGCGGTCAACGTCTGCACCATGGTCTTCGGCAACCTCGGCGAGGACTCCGGCACCGGCGTCGCCTTCACCCGTGACCCCTCCACGGGCACCCAGGGCGTCTACGGCGACTACCTGCAGAACGCGCAGGGCGAGGACGTCGTCGCCGGCATCCGCAACACCCTGCAGCTGGCCGACCTCGAGCAGCTCGACAAGAAGTCGTACGACGAGCTGATGACCATCATGCAGACGCTCGAGACGCACTACCGCGACCTCTGCGACATCGAGTTCACCATCGAGCGCGGCAAGCTCTGGATGCTGCAGACCCGCGTCGGCAAGCGCACCGCGGCCGCCGCCTTCCGCATCGCCGTCCAGCTCGTCGACCAGGGCCTGATCGACCTGGACGAGGCGCTGCACCGGGTCACCGGCGGCCAGCTGGCCCAGCTGATGTTCCCGCGCTTCGCCCCGACCTCCGAGACCAAGCCGGTCGCCTTCGGCATCGCGGCCTCGCCCGGCGCCGCGGTCGGCCGGGTGGTCTTCGACTCCTACACCGCCGTCAAGTGGTCCCGCTCCGGCGAGAAGGTCATCCTCGTCCGCCGCGAGACCAACCCGGACGACCTCGAGGGCATGATCGCGGCCGAGGGCATCCTGACCTCGCGCGGCGGCAAGACCTCCCACGCGGCCGTCGTCGCCCGAGGCATGGGCAAGACCTGTGTCTGCGGCGCCGAGGAGCTGGAGGTCGACACCAAGAACCGCAAGTTCACCACCTCCGGCGGCCAGGTCGTCCACGAGGGCGACGTCGTCTCCATCGACGGTGCCAACGGCAAGGTGTACCTGGGCGAGGTCCCGGTGCTGCCGTCCCCGGTCGTCGAGTACTTCGAGGGCACCCTGCACGCCGGCGCCGACGTCCAGGGCGGGCTCGTCCAGGCCGTGCACCGGCTGATGGCGCACGCCGACGTCCGCCGCCGGCTCGCCGTCCGCGCCAACGCCGACAACGCCGAGGACGCGAACCGCGCCCGCCGGTACGGCGCCCAGGGCATCGGCCTGTGCCGCACCGAGCACATGTTCCTCGGTGAGGAGCGCCGCAAGGAGGTCGAGCACCTGATCCTGGCGGACAACGACAAGGACCGCGAGCTCGCCCTGTCCTCCCTGCTGCCGCTGCAGAAGGGCGACTTCCTGGAGCTCTTCCAGTCGATGGACGGGCTCCCCGTCACCGTCCGGCTGCTCGACCCGCCGCTGCACGAGTTCCTGCCCGACATCACCGAGCTGTCGGTGCGCGTCGCCCTCGCCGAGGCCCGCAAGGACCCGAACGAGAACGACCTGCGCCTGCTGCAGGCGGTGCACAAGCTGCACGAGCAGAACCCGATGCTCGGCCTGCGCGGCGTCCGCCTCGGCCTGGTCATCCCCGGCCTGTTCGGCATGCAGGTCCGGGCGATCGCGGAGGCCGCGGCCGAGCGCAAGCTGGCCGGCGGCGACCCGCGTCCCGAGGTGATGATCCCGCTGGTCGGCACCGTCCAGGAGCTGGAGCTGGTACGCGACGAGTGCGAGCGGGTGCTCGCCGAGGTCGCGCAGTCCACCGGCGTGAAGCTGGACATCAAGCTCGGTACCATGATCGAGCTGCCGCGCGCCGCGGTGACCGCCGGTCAGATCGCCGAGGCCGCTGAGTTCTTCTCCTTCGGCACCAATGACCTGACCCAGACGGTGTGGGGCTTCTCGCGCGACGACGTCGAGGCCAGCTTCTTCACCGCCTACCTGGAGAAGGGCATCTTCGGCGTCAGCCCGTTCGAGACCATCGACCGGGACGGCGTGGGCTCGCTGGTCAAGCACGCCGCCGAGGCCGGCCGGGCCACCCGGCCCGACCTCAAGCTCGGCGTCTGCGGCGAGCACGGCGGTGACCCGGACTCGGTGCACTTCTTCCACGAGGTGGGGCTGGACTACGTGTCCTGCTCTCCCTTCCGCATCCCGGTGGCGCGCCTGGAGGCCGGCCGCGCCGCCATCGAGACGGCGGGCAGCGATTCGCGCTGACACGAAGCAGCGCGGTCCCATCGCTGACCGCACACCCCCTCCGCAGGGGAGGGGCGTTCGACGGAGCTCGGCGCAGGAGAGCCGTCGGACGTAGCAACCGGGGCGGGAACGGACAATGGGGTCCGTTCCCGCCCCGGCGGCCTTTCCGAGCCGGGCGTCCCCACGACCGGCGCCGCCCGCATCCGCCCGCATCCGCCCGCATAGGCCCACGGCAGCCCACGGCAGCCCATGGCGAGCCACTGCGGGCCACGGCAGTCCACCGCAACCCCACGGCAGTCCACCACAACCCCACGGCATGCCGCTGCAACCCACGGCGGGCCACGCACGGCCCGGGTGCCCGTAGCCGGGTCTCCGGCGGCGGTCGGCAGCCGGAGGACTTCGTAGCGGCCGGTACTCCGTCTGCGGCCGAACGGGTGAGAACGGCGCGAAGCGCGGCCCGGCACGCTCGGCCGACCGGGCAAGCTGTCGGCCATGACCAGCCGAAACCACGTGATCGTCGTCGCCGTCCTGCTGGTGTTCGCGATCGTTGCGGCGGCCGCCTACGCCCTGGGCGACCGCACCGGCTCGACGAGGAATCCCACCACCGGTCCCACGCCGGGCGGCACCGCCGCCGGCTCGTCGCCGACCGGCCGGACACCGTCCGCTCCGGTCTCCGGCACCGTCCCCCGCACGTCCACGCCCCGGCCCACGACGGGCGGCGCGAGCCCGGTCTGGCTGCCGAGCGATCCGGCGATCGCCGACGTCTGCCGCACCCGGCTCCCGGCCCAGGCCGACGACACCCTCGTCCTGATCTCCCGGGGAGGCCCGTACCCCTACCGCTCGGACGGGGTCGTGTTCGAGAACCGGGAGGGCCTGCTGCCGCGGCACACCGACGGCTACTACCACGAGTACACCGTCGTCACCCCGAACTCCGACGACCGCGGCACCCGGCGCATCGTCACCGGGACGGCCGGCGAGCAGTACTGGACGTCCGACCACTACGCGAGCTTCCGCGAGATCGATCCCCGCTGCTGAGGCCCGTTGCCCAGCCCTGTTGCCCAGCCGCGTTGCCCGGCCCCGTCGCCGAGCCCACTGCCGACCCCCGCCCGGCCCCGGCCCGCAGCCGACGGCGGCGAAGGACCGGCACGACCGGAAACGCCCTGGTCGGCCGTCCGACCCGTCTGCCACCATGGCCGTGATGACCGAGCCCATCCGCCCGAGCGAGCCCGACGACCGCAAGCCGACCACCCACCACAAGCCGACCACGGAGCGCACCCCGGCCCCGGGCCGCACCGCCCCTCCGGCCTCCGGACCGGCCGGCGACCCCCGGCTCGCCGCAGCGCTCGACGCGTTGCAGGGCCTCTCCGTCGGCGACGCGCTCGGTGCCCAGTTCTTCGTCCCCGCCAACCGGCCGTACCTGGACCGGCGGCAGGCCCCGCCGGGTAGGTGGCCGTGGACGGACGACACCGAGATGGCCTGCTCGGTGCATGCCGGGTTCGCCGAGCGCGGCCGGATCGACGGTTTCGACCTCACCCACGCCTTCGCCCGCCGGCACGACTTCGACCGCGGCTACGGGCCGGCCGCGAACCGGATGCTCCGGCTGGTCCGCGAGGGCGGCGACGCCCGCCGACTGGCCGCCGAGCTCTTCGACGGGCAGGGCTCGTACGGGAACGGTGCGGCCATGCGGGTCGCGCCGCTCGGTGCCGCGCACGCCGACGATCCCGCCGGGGTGGTCCGCCCGGCGGCGGACACCGCCGTGATCACCCACACCCATCCCCAGGCGGTGGACGGTGCGATCGCCGTCGCGGTGGCCGCGGCGCTGGCCGTCCGGGCCCGGCTGCGGGCCGAGCGGCCGGCGGCGGAGGACTTCCTGGCCGAGGTCCGGCGGCTCACCCCGCGGGGCGCGGTCCGTGACGGGCTGGGCGAGGCGATCGGACTGGCCGGGGTCGCGGACCCGCACACCGCCGCCCGGGTGCTGGGCAACGGCAGCCGGGTCAGTGCGGCGGACACCGTGCCGTTCGCGCTCTGGGCGGCCGCGCGGCACCTGGACGACTATCCGGCCGCGATCTGGGACACCGTCACCGCCGGCGGCGACGTCGACACCACGGCCGCCGTGGTCGGCGGGGTGGTCGCGGCGCACACCGGCACGGCGGGCATCCCGGCGGCCTGGCTGGCGGCCAGGGAAGCGTTGCCGGGATGGGCGACCCCGGAGGCGGGCAGCGTGGGCGACGGCACGAGGAGCGGCCCGGCCGGCAGTGCGGTGGACGGCGGGCGGGGGCCGGCCGACGGCACCCGGATCGTGCTGCCGCGACCGGTCGAGCTCCCCGAGCTGCGGTGGACGGACCAGGACTGGCAGCGCATCAGGACCTCCCGCCACGACCGGACGGGTGCGCTGCTGATGCACACCGCCGAGGGCGTGCTCCACCTGCGGGACGGCCGTACCGGCCACGGGGTGCTGGACGTCGACGTGGCGGCGCTGCCGCGGACCGGCTGGCGCCCGGCGTCGGCCCGGGCCGAGGCCCACCCGGCCCGCTCGCCGCACGACCCGGCCGACCTGCTGGCGGCACTCGCACTCCTCTGACCGCCGATCGCCGACCGCCGGCCGCGTCCCGGTCGTCGGCCGACCGCGGCTACCAGGTGTCGACGGCGTTCATCCGCCGCAGGCAGGACGGGACCTCCTGGAGCGACAGCCAGCACTCCCACATCCGGCGGTCGGCGCCGTCGCCCCAGGGATTGCCGAGGCAGATCCGGCCGCCGGCCACGTCCACGTCCTTGATGAAGTACGCGTGGCTCGCGGCCAGCCGGCCGCCGTGCAGCCGCTCGCGGTCGTCGCCGCGGCCGTGGGTGCTGGCGGTGAGGGCCTGGCCGCGGGCCCGCCGGTCGGCGAGTTCGTGGCAGAGCCAGGGGTTGGCGAGGTCGATCTCGCCCTCGCGGGAAGGGCGGCCGGTGAGCAGGCTCAGCGCGTCGCTGGGGTGTCCGCCGTCGGCGATGCCCGAATAGCCGCCGTAGAACCGGGCGGCGGCCTTCTCGTAGTAGCCGGGCCAGGTCTCGGCGTACCGGGAGTCGTCGCTGTGGCCCTTGGCGCCCCACAGCACGCCGTGCCCGTAGGGCAGGTCGGGCACCACGGTGATGTCGACCGGCCGGCCCCGGTCGTAGAGGGTGCAGGTGACGGTGCCGTTGGCCTCCTGGCGGAGGTGGCGCGGGGCGTGGTGCGGGTTGGCCTGGATCACCGCCTGGACGCTGGTCAGCAGCCAGCAGGTACCGAACCTGCCCTGGTCCACGTCCTGCCAGCTCATCGCCTCGGTCGAGCCGGAGACCCGCTGCCACCGCTCGGTGAAGTACGCGCCGTCCACCTGCGCGAACGGCCCCTGCGGCAGGACCCAGCCGTGCTCCCCGCAGGTGCAGTCGGGCTCGTAGTCGGGCTGGCTGCACGGCATCGCGGTGCCGATCAGCATCGCGGCGTACGGGCTGACCGAGCGCAGCAGCCAGCCGAACAGCTCCTGCTGGCGGCGCCAGTCGTAGGCGGAGCGGCCGTCGGCGTCCTTGACGTGGGTGAGGGCGTCCCAGCGGTCCAGGCCCTGCTGGCCGAAGCGGCGCACGACCAGGTCGAGTTCGGCGGGCGGCAGCGGCATCAGCAGGTTGCCGATGTGGTCGAGCAGGGCACGGGCACCGTAGTGCTGTTCGCCGGAGAAGAGCAGGTCCCAGACCTGGCGGCCGACGGCGTCGGCGCGGTGCGGGTCCGGCGGCGGTCCGGGCGGCTGCCAGGGCAGCTCCACCAGCGGGCGGCCGCCGCGCACGTACGGGATGGTGCGCCGGTCCGCCGTGTCGATCAGCCGGTTGGCCGCGTCGACCGTGCCCAGGATCGCCCGGCCGCCCGGGACGAACGGCGCGGCGGCCCCCGCCACCTGGCGCCAGTTGTTGCGGTGGTAGCCCATCCGGTCCCCCTCGTCCGTTCCACCCGACCCACGAGGGTAAGGGGTCCGGCCGGGAGGCTCCCGCACCGGGCCCGGTCCGACGGGCCGTGAGGAGCGGTCGATCCAGCGGCTCGTGTCGCCCCGTCAGCAGGGAGACGGCCGGTAATCGGGCTGCGGGTGCGGGCGGCCGCGCCTACGCTGCCCGGCATGCCGACACTGCTCACCGTCAATCTGGCCCGTCCGCGTCCCAACCCGGCCAAGCCGGGGACCGGGGGCACCGGGATCGACAAGCGCCCGGTCGACCACCCGGTGGAGGTGCGCGCCCCGGGGCCCAAGCACACCGGGCTGCACAGCGGCCTGGTCGGCGACCGGATCTTCGACACCCGCAACCACGGCGGCGACGACCAGGCGGTGTACGCCTACGCCCGGGAGGTCCTCGACCGGTGGGCGGCGGAGCTCGGCAAGGAGCTGCCGAACGGCAGTTTCGGCGAGAACCTCACCACCGCCGGGCTGGACGTCGACGGCGCGCTGATCGGGGAGCGCTGGCGGATCGGTCCGCAGGTGCTGCTGGAGGTCGCCGTGCCGCGGATCCCCTGTACGACCTTCGCGTACTGGCTGGACGAGCGCCGCTGGTTGCGCCGGTTCACCGAGGCGGCGTTGCCGGGCGCCTACCTGCGGGTGGTCGAGCCGGGCCTGATCGGGGCCGGCGATCCGGTCACGGTGGAGCACCGGCCGGGGCACGGCGTCACGGTCGCGGACTGCTTCCGCGCCCTCACCGGCGACGCCTCGCTGCTGTCGTTGCTGGTGGACGTCGCCGAGCTGCCGGAGGACGTCCGGGAGCTGGCCCGCCGCCGCACCGACCGCCCGCCCTACGCCCCGGGGCCGGACGCGCCGTAGCCCGTCGCCCCGCAGCCGTACGCACGCGCAGTCGTACGCACACCGCAGCCGCACCCACGCCGCAGCCGTACACACCCGAACCGCCGGACCCACCGGACCCGACCCGTCGGATCCGGCCGGCCCGGCCCCGGCGCACGCGGCGCCCGGACCGGGCCGTCGGACGGGGTCGTTCGGACGGGTCGTCCGGCCGACCGGACCGTCAGGCGGGGATCAGCGGACCGCCGTGTCTAAGGCACTCCTGGTTGATGGCAGGGTCCGGGGCGCTCGGCGAGGTGGCGGCGGCGATCCGCAGCTCGATGATGTCGCGGACGGCCGGCCACTCCTCGTCGAGGATCGAGTAGAAGGCGGTCGAGCGGACCACCCCGTCCAGGCCGCGCGAGTGGGCCCGGCGGACCCCTTCGCAGGTGGCGCCGAGCCGCTCGATGGCGGCGCGCGAGCGAAGGTTGCGGGCGTCGGCGCGGAGCGAGATCCGCTGCACCCGCCACGCCTCGAAGGCGTGGCGCAGCATCAGCAGCTTCGCCTCGGTGTTGATGCCGGTGCCCTGGGCCCAGGGGGCGAGCCAGGTGTTGCCGATCTCGGCGGCGTCCGGCACCGCCTCGCGGGGATCGCCGAACGGCACGCCCGGAACCGGCGGCCACACCAGCGGGCCCTGCCAGTAGTCGAGCTCCAGGAACCGGGTGGAGCCGACCACCCGGTTGTCGGCGGTGCTCACGGTCGCGAACGGCAGCGACCGGCCTGCGGCCTGGTCGGCGAGGGCACGCCCGATGTACTCCCTGGCCGCTTCGAGGCCGTGCGGGACGGGGGTGAAGGCGTAGGTCGTACGGTCCGCTGCACCTGCCTCGGCCAGTGCCTCCGCGTGGTGCTCTGCGAGAGGCTCCAGCCGCACGGTGCGGCCGATGAGGGTGACGGGAACGGGCACGGAATCCTTCGGTCCTTCGGCGGTCGGAGGGTCCCTCGGTCCGGGGTCACGGCGTCGAGGGTCTGGTCTTCGCCCCGCTCCGGGGCCTCCGCCGCACCGTCGGCGCACGCCGGCAGGGCCGGTCGGGCGGCGGGGAGCGACGGCCCGGAAACGGGCAGCGCGGTGCCGGAACGGGTACGGATCGACGACCCGGACCGGCGGGATGGGCGAGGGGACAGTGTGCGTCCGCGAGATGGCCGAGAGAGAGACGAGAGCACGAAGGGAAGCAGGCGGCCAAGTGAAGGCAAGGTGCGCAGAAGGTGGCTGGCAACACACCTGTTCGGGGCGTGGCCGGCGACGTCACGGACGGCGCGGCGACGACGCGACGGTGCGAGGCAGCGAGAGGACGATACCCGCAAGAAGGCGGTGCGTCACTTCGCGGCGCGAGATCGGGGGCGTGCGCGTGTCGGAGGTACGCCGTGGAAGGGGTTCGGCGGCCCCCGAAAAGCCGCCCGGACGCCTTCGACCAGCCGTTTCGGCCCGAAGTGAGAATATTCTGCAAGCGGGGTGGAGACACGCGGCGGCTGCGGGAATTCCCGCGGCCCCGGGCACGCTGGAGTGATCGACGGGTGTCCGCGTGACGCCTGCCGGGGCGGTGCCGACGAACGGGCGGCCCCGAACGATCGACGTGACGAGACGGAACGGGGTTGGGTGCGCCGTGCGTGATCCCAAGGAGCTGTACGCGCTGGAGCCGGCCGGTGTCGGGGCGGTCGCCGCGGCGCAGGAGGCCGCGGCCGAGGCCGACGGCGGGCTGGTGCTGCTGTACCACTTCGAGGGGTTCATGGACGCCGGCGAGGCCGGCACCCAGGTCGTCTCGCACCTGCTGGAGCACGGTGCGCCGCAGGTCGTCGCCCGCTTCGACCACGACCGCCTGGTGGACTACCGGGCCCGGCGCCCCGCGATGGTGTTCGACCGCGAGCGCTGGACGGACTACGACCCGCCGGAGATCCTCCTCCAGCTGGTGCACGACTCGGTCGGCGCGCCCTTCCTGGTGCTCTCCGGCCCGGAGCCGGACACCGAGTGGGAGCTGTTCGCTGCCGCGGTGCGCGGCCTGATCGAGCGGTTCGACGTCCGCCTCGCGGTGGACTTCCACGGCATCCCGATGGGCGTCCCGCACACCCGTCCGGTCGGTCTCACGCCGCACGGCACCCGGATGGACCTGGCGCCCGGCTACCCGCGCTGGTTCGACCAGGCGCAGGTGCCGGGCAGTGCCCAGGCGCTGCTGGAGTTCCGGCTCGCCGAGGCCGGCCACGACGTGCTGGGGTTCGCCGTCCACGTCCCGCACTACATCGCGCGCTCCGCCTACCCGGCCGCCGCGGTGCAGATCCTGGAGGCGGTGCAGTCCGCGACGGGCCTGGTGCTGCCCGGTACGGAGCTGAAGCTGCGGGTGGACGAGGTGTACGCCGAGATCGAGGAGCAGTTGGAGCAGGGCGACGGCGAGCTGCGCTCCGCCATCCGGGGCATGGAGGGCCAGTACGACGCGGTCGCCGGCGCGGACGGCCGCGAGAGCCTGCTCGCCCAGGCGACCGACCTCCCCTCCGCGGACGAGCTGGGCCGCCGCTTCGAGGAGTTCCTCGCGGAGCACGAGCGCGACACGGAGTGACGCCCGGGCGCGCCGCGGCGCCCCCGCCACCGCGGCCCTGACCGGCCGTGCCGGGCCCGTACGACCGCGGCGCACCGGACGGCCCGCGCGACACGGCCACCCCGGGGTCCGGGAGCTTCCGCGGGCGTCCCGTACGTTGGGACGACCAGGAACGGACCCGGGGGGACTCATGGCACGACGGCGCGACGGCGGGGGGACGGCGCTGGCGGCGGTCCTGCTGCCGGTGCTGCTGGCCGCGGCCGGCTGCGGCGCGGACGGGGGTTCGCGGGCGGCGCCGCCCGCCCCGCCGTCGGGCGGGGCGCAGCAGCAGTCCCCGGGGCGGTCGGCCGCGCAGGCCTCCCCGTCGCCGGCCGGCCCGTACGTCGCCCTCGGCGACTCCTACACCTCCGGCCTGAAGGTGCCGCCGCAGACCGGAACCCCGGCGGGGTGCGCCCGTTCCGGGGCGAACTACCCGGCGCTGGTCGCCGCGGGCCTCGGGCTGAGCGGCACCGGGTTCCGGGACGTCAGCTGCAGCGGCGCCCGCACCGGCGACCTGACGGCCCCGCAGCGGACCGCGGACGGCACCAACCCGCCCCAGCTGGACGCCCTCGCCGGCGCCACCCGGCTGGTGACGGTCGGGATCGGCGGCAACGACGCCGGCTTCATGGACGTCGTCACCCGGTGCGCGCAGGAGAGCCTGCGCTCCACCCTGGCCGCGGGCGGCGCCGGCACCGCGGCCGGCGGTGGCACCGGCGGCGCGGCCTCGGCCTGCCGGGCGGTCTACGCCGCGGCCGGCGGCGGGCCGGACGAAGTGCAGCAGAAGGTCGCCGCGGCGGGCGGGAAGGTCGGTGCCGTCCTCGCGGAGATCCACCGCCGGGCGCCCTCGGCACGGGTGTACGTGGTCGGGTACCCGGCGCTGCTGCCGGCCGATCCGGCGGCCTGCCGGGTGACCCTCGGGGACGGCTTCGCCGCCGCCGACCTGGCCTTCCTCACCGAGAAGCAGCAGCAGCTGAACGGGATGCTGCGGGAGCGGGCCGCCGCGGCCGGGGCGGTCTTCGTGGACACCGCCGCCGCGTCGGCGGGCCACGACATGTGCGCGGGGGAGGGCGAGCGCTGGATCGAGCCGGCGCTGCCGGCCGCGGGCGGCGCGCCGCTGCACCCGAACGCCCGGGGCGAGCGCGGCATGGCCGAGGCCGTCCTGGCGGCCGTCCGCGGCTGAGCCGGCCGCCGTTCCGCCGGTTCCGCAGCGCAGGACACCCGGGCCGCCACGCAGCAGGCCCGTTCCGCAACGCAGGACGCCCCCGAAGGAGCACCGGCCGTCCGCGGGTCAGGGCAGGGACTGCGGACGGCCGGGCCGATCAGGGGCGGTGGCGGACGGCAGGGCCGACGGGGCCCGCCGAAGGCGTCAGACCTCGCCGAGCCGGGCGGCGTGCACCGGGATCCGGACGGTCTCGTCGTCCAGGCACTCGCCGGTCGCCAGGTCGAAGCGCTGCTTGAGGAGCGGCGAGGCGACGTACACCCGGCCGTCCGCGCTGGAGCCGACCAGTCCGCGGGAGAGCACGTACGCCCCGGTGAACGGGTCGCGGTTGGCCACCGCGTAGAGGCGGTCGGCGTGGTCGCGGAAGACGGCGGCCTGGGTGCCGTCCGGCAGCAGGACGGCGACGCCGCGGCCGGGGGTGAGCTGCTCCCAGTCGCAGACGGAGGTCCAGGACCGGCCGGTCAGCAGCTCGACGCGGGTGGTGGTGGCGACGGTGGTCATCGGGTCTCCAGGAGCGCGTTGTCGGGGTCGAGGGCGGCGAGCAGCTCCTCCTCGGTGGCGAGGAGCACCAGGTCGGGCTTGATCTGGTCGCGCTCGGGGGTGAACCGGATGCTCGGGTCCGGCACGCCCGGGGCGTTGACGAAGGAGACGAAGCGGCGCATCCGGTCCGGGTCGGCCAGGGTGGCGGCCCACTCGTCCTGGTAGTCGGCGACGTGGTTGGCCATCATGACCTCCAGGTCGGCGCAGATGCCGAGCGAGTCGTCCACCACCACGTCGCGGACGTGGTCGAGGCCGCCCTCGATGCGCTCCAGCCAGGTGGAGGTGCGCTCCAGCCGGTCGGCGGTGCGGATGTAGAACATCAGGAACCGGTCGATCAGCCGGATCAGCTGCTCGTCGTCGAGGTCCTGGGCGAGCAGGTCCGCGTGGCGCGGGGTCGCGCCGCCGTTGCCGCCGACGTAGAGGTTCCAGCCGTTGGAGGTGGCGATGATGCCGAAGTCCTTGCCGCGGGCCTCGGCGCACTCGCGGGCGCAGCCGGAGACCGCCGACTTGAGCTTGTGCGGGCTGCGCAGGCCGCGGTAGCGCAGCTCCAGCTGGATCGCCATGCCGACCGAGTCCTGGACGCCGTAGCGGCACCAGGTCGAGCCGACGCAGGACTTCACGGTGCGCAGCGACTTGCCGTACGCGTGGCCGGACTCGAAGCCGGCCGCGACCAGGCGGGACCAGATCTGCGGGAGCTGGTCGACGCTGGCGCCGAAGAGGTCGATCCGCTGACCGCCGGTGATCTTGGTGTAGAGGCCGAAGTCGCGGGCGACCTCGCCGATCACGATGAGCTTGTCCGGGGTGATCTCGCCGCCGGGGATCCGCGGCACGACCGAGTAGGAGCCGTTCTTCTGCAGGTTGGCCAGGAAGTGGTCGTTGGTGTCCTGCAGGGCGGCCTGCTCGCCGTCCAGGATGTGCCCGGAGGCCTCCAGCTCGGGGGCGAGCGAGGCGATGATCGAGCCGACGGTCGGCTTGCAGACCTCGCAGCCCTCGGCGCCCTCGGGGGCGCGGCCGTGCTCGGCGAGCAGCTGCCGGTGGGTGTCGATCCGCTTGACCCGGACGATCTCGTACAGCTCGGCGCGGGTGTGCGCGAAGCAGGGGCACAGGCCCTTGTCGACCTCGACGCCGGAGGCCTCCAGCTCGTCGGTGACGATGGTGGAGAGCAGCTTGATGCAGGAGCCGCAGCCGGTGCCGGCCTTGGTGCACTTCTTGACCTCGGGCACGGTGGTGCAGGAGTGCTCGGTGACGGCCGAGCGGACCTGGCCCTTGGTGACGTTGTGGCAGTTGCAGACCACCGCGTCGTCCGGCAGTGCGGAGCTGCCGAGCGGGACGGGGGCGCCGGAGCCGGCCGGGAGGACGAGGGACTCGGCGGGCACCGGCAGCGGGTTGCCCGTCCCGGCCAGCGGCCGCAGCGAGGAGTACGCCTCGGCGTCGCCGACCAGGATGCCGCCGAGCAGCGCGCCGTCGGCGGTGACGACCAGCTTCTTGTAGATGCCGGAGCGGGAGTCGGAGTAGACGACGTCCAGGGAACCCTCGGTGGCGCCGAAGGCGTCGCCGAAGCTGGCGACGTCGACGCCGAGGAGCTTGAGCTTGGTGGAGAGGTCGGCGCCGGTGAACGGCTTGCACGCCTCGTCGGCGAGCTGCTGGGCGACGGCCTGGGCCATCTCATAGCCGGGGGCGACCAGGCCGTAGACCCGGCCGTCGACGGCGAGCGCGCACTCGCCGATGGCGAAGACGTGCTCGTCGGAGGTCCGGCAGTACTCGTCGACGGCGATGCCGCCGCGCTCGCCGACGTCCAGGCCGCAGTCGCGGGCCAGCTGGTCGCGGGGGCGGACGCCGGCCGAGAAGATCACCAGGTCGGTCTCCAGGTCGGAGCCGTCGGTGAAGGTCATGCCGCGGGCCCTGCCGTCCTCGACCACCACGGTCTTGGTGCCGACCCCGGTGTGCACGACGACGCCCATCTCCTCGATGGTGCGGCGCAGCGCCTCGCCGCCGCCCTCGTCCACCTGGACGGGCATCAGCCGCGGCGCGAACTCGACCACGTGGGTCTCCAGGCCGAGGCCCTTGAGCGCGCCGGCCGCCTCCAGGCCGAGCAGGCCGCCGCCGACCACCGCACCCACGTTGGCGGTCGCCGCGTACGCCTCGATGGCCTCCAGGTCCTCGATGGTCCGGTAGACGAAGCAGCCCTCGGCGTCCTTGCCGTCGACCGGCGGGACGAACGGGTAGGAGCCGGTGGCCAGCACCAGGGTGTCGTAGCCGATGGTGTTCCCGGCCGCGGTGGTGACGGTCTTCGCCGTCCGGTCGATCGAGGCGACGGGGGAGGAGAGGTGCACCTCGAAGCCGTGCTGGTCGGCGAAGCCCTCCTCGGCGAGCAGCAGGTCGTCGGCGGTCTTGCCGGAGAAGTACGAGGTGAGGGCGACGCGGTCGTAGGCGTGCCGGGGCTCCTCGGCGAGGACGACGACCCGGTGGCGGTCGGCGGCGCCGGTGTCGACCAGGGCTTCCAGGAAGCGGTGGCCGACCATGCCGTACCCGACCAGGACGACGGTCGGCTTGCTGGTGGTCATCGGGCTGGTGGTCATCGCGAGGGCCCTCCGGGGGTCGTGCTCTGGGTGGTGAGCAGGTGCAGCGGGTGTGCTGACAGGGCCTCGTCGCCCTCCCAGGTGCCGGCGAGGTCGCCGACGGTGCCGAGGTCGCCGAGCAGGACGCCGCCGACCAGGCGGTCGCCGCCCAGGTCGTCGCGGCGGACGATGACCTTGCGGTAGGTGCCGCGGCTGGCGTCGGCGAGCCGGACGACCTGGTCGCCGGGGCCGGCGGGCGAGGTCTCGCCGAAGGCGGCGAGGTCCAGCGGAGCCGAGTCGGGGCCGGCCAGGGTGAGCCGGGTGAGCAGCCGGCTGCCCCGGTACGGGGCGTCCTGGCCGCACAGCAGCCGGGCCAGCCGGTCGGCCTGCGCGAGGGCGGGTCCGGCCAGGCCGTAGACGGTGCCGCGGTGTTCGGCGCAGTCGCCGACGGCGTGGACCGCCGGGTCGGAGGTGCGCAGCCGGTCGTCGACGACGATGCCGCGCCGCACCTCCAGTCCGGCCGCGGCGGCGAGGCCGGTGCGCGGCCGGACGCCGGCGGCGATGACGAGGAGTTCGGCGTCCAGCCGGAAGCCGTCGGCGAGTTCGACGCCGGTGATCCGGCGGTCCTCGGTGAGCGCGGAGCGCACCCGGCACTCGGTGTGCACCTCGACGCCGAGTTCGGCGAGGTGGGCGCGGAGCAGCCCGGCGGCCTCCTCGTCGAGGTGGCGCTCCATCAGGTGCTCGCCCTGGTGGGCCAGCACCACCTGGACGCCGCGGGCGGCGAGCGCCCGGGCGGCGCTCACCCCGAGGAGTCCCCCGCCGACCACCACGGCCTGCCGGACGCCCGGCAGGTGTCGGTCGATCAGCTCGCAGTCGGCCATGGTGCGGAAGGCGAACACCCCGGTGGGCAGCTCTCCCCCAGCCCTGGCGGCTGGGAGGTGCCCCCATCGCTCGCGGCCGGTCAGCGCGTCGTCGAACAGGCCGCGCAGCGGCGGCAGGACGGGGTTGGAGCCGGTGGCGAGGACCAGGTGGTCGTACGCGACGGCGGCGCCGTCGTCGCACTGCACCAGGCGGTGCTCGCGGTCGATCCGGACGGCCCGGGCCCGGCGGCACTCCACCTGCGGGGGGAGTGCCGCCAGGGCCGCGGTGTCCGGCGCGTAGCGGCCGGCCAGCACGTCGGCGAGCAGGACCCGGTTGTAGGGGGCGTGCTCCTCCTCGGCGAGCAGCGTCACCCGGCCGGCGCCGTGGGCGGTGAGCTGCTGGGCGAGCCGGTGGCCGGCCATGCCGCCGCCGATCACCACGATCCGCGGCTCCGCTGTGCTGTCCGTCGCTGTCATGCCCTTGAGCATGGTTGGCGGACGTTTCCCGGTCGGGGCCGCTCTGTTTCGCGAGCGGAAAGTCGACCTCAGCGGCGCGCGGGGCGCGCTGTGAGCCCCGGGTCAGGCGAGCTGGGCGGCCTGCAGTCCGGCGTACGCCCCGCCGCTGCGCAGGAGTTCGGCGTGCGAGCCGATCTCGGCGATCCGGCCGCGGTCCATCACCACGATCCGGTCGGCGTTCCTGATCGTGGAGAGCCGGTGGGCGACCACGAACACCGTCCGGCCCTCGACCAGCCGGGCGAGCGCCTGTTGCACCAGCGCCTCGGAGCGGGAGTCCAGGGCGGAGGTCGCCTCGTCGAGGATCAGCACCCGAGGGTCGCGGATCAGCGCCCGGGCGATCGCCAGGCGCTGCTTCTGCCCGCCGGACAGCCGGGCGCCGCGGTCGCCGACGACGGTGTCCAGGCCCTGCGGCAGCCGGTCGATGAACTCCAGTGCGTTGGCGTCCCGCAGCGCGGCCCGCACGGTCTCCTCCGGCACGTCCTTCAGGCCGTAGGTGACGTTCTCCCGGACGCTGCCCTCGAACAGGATGGACTCCTGCGGCACCACGGACAGGAACTTGCGGTAGCTGCGCAGGTCGAGCTGCTCCATGTCGGTGCCGTCGAGCAGGATCCGGCCCTCGCCCGGCCGCAGGAAGCCGATCAGCAGGTTGAGCACCGTCGACTTGCCCGCGCCGGAGCCGCCGACCAGCGCGATCGTCTCGCCCGGCCGCACGGTCAGGTCGAAGCCGCTCACCGAGGGCTCCTCGCCGCCCGGGTAGGTGTGCCCGACGCCGCGGAACTCGATCCGACCGGTGACCTGCGCGACCTCCGCCTTGCCGGAGTTCTCCTCCAGGTCCGGGGCCTGCAGCACCTCGCCGACCGAGCGGACGGACTCCAGCCCCTTGCCGAGTTGCGGGGTCAGCGTCAGCAGGGTGGTGACCGAGCCGGTCAGGCTGGAGAAGTACGCGCTGAGCATCACCACCGCGCCCGGGGTGACGTCCAGCCAGCCGTAGTAGGCGACCAGCGCGGAGCCGGCCAGACAGCCCACCCCGATCGCGTTGAGCAGGATCCAGGCGAGCGAGCCGAACCGGCCGTTGAGCAGGTCGAGGCGCAGCCCCGCGTCCAGCACCCGGCCGAGGGTGCGGTCCATCCGGCGCAGCGCCGTCCGCTCCAGGCCGTGCGCCCGGGTGATCGGGATCAGCGTGGTCATCTCGCCGACCCGCGACGACAGTTGCTCGACCTCCTGCCGGAAGGACTCGTTCTGGCTGCGCAGCCGCTCCCGCAGCCGGACGACCAGCAGTGCGGCGGCCGGCACGACCACCACGAACACCGGCAGGAAGGCCGGGGTCTGCACCCCGATGACGACCAGGCCGCCGCTGAGGGTGGCGATCGCGGCGAGGCCGTTGTCGGCGGTCTGCTGCGAGGCGTTCTCGATGCCCTCGACGTCGCGGATCACCTTGGCCTGCAGCACGCCGGCGCTGACCCGCGAGTGGTAGCCGATGGACAGCTGCTGCATCCGGTGGCAGAGCGCCGAGCGCAGCCGGGTGCCCATCCGCCGGATCGAGCCGTGCATCCAGTGCACGTACAGCAGGTGCAGCGGCAGGTTGAGCAGCAGGATCACCAGCAGCACCGCGGAGTTCCACCACAGCACGGAGACCGGCCGGTGCCGGACCACCACGTCCACGATGTTCGCGGTGATCAGCGGCAGCAGCCAGACCGGGGCGTGCTTGGCGAGGAACACGGCGACGGCCAGGGCGACGCGCCCCCGGTCGGGCCGGAAGAGGTAGAGGAGGGTGCGGACGGGGTGCTCGCCCCGGTAGCGGTGGCTGAGCGGTCCCTGGGGCAGCGCCATGGACGGTTCCTGGGGGAGGGGTTCGGTGCGGGGGCGGCACCATCCTGGCAGCCCGGTGCCGCACTGCGACTGGCCGGAACCGGTCAGCCGGCGGTCAGCCGCCGCCCTCGCACCGCTCCAGCCGCACCGCGCACGCCTTGAACTCCGGCATCCGGGACACCGGGTCGAGCGCCGGGTTGGTGTGCACGTTCGCGTTGGCCGCGCCCGGCCAGTGGAACGGCATGAACACCGTGTCCGGCCGGATCGCCGTGGTGAGCCGCGCGGGGGTGACGGTCCGTCCGCGCCGGCTCACCACGGCCACCTGCTCGCCGTCGCGCACCCCGAGCCGCTCGGCGAGCCTCGGGTGCAGTTCGACGAACGCACCGGGCGCGGCCGCGTTCAGCTCGGCCACCCGGCGGGTCTGCGCACCGGACTGGTACTGCGCCAGCACCCGGCCGGTGGTCAGGCGCACCGGGTACTCCTCGTCCGGCTCCTCACCCGCCGGACGGTGGTGCACCGCGGTGAACCTGGCCCGCCCGTCCGGCGTCGCGAACCGGTCGAGGAACAACCGCGGGGTGCCCGGGTGGTCCGCCGACGGGCACGGCCAGAACACCCCCTCCTCGGCCTCGATCCGCTCGTAGCTGATCCCCGCGTAGTCCGCGGCGCCGCCGGCCGACGCCCGGCGCAGCTCGTCGAACGCCTTCTCCGGCTCGGTCGGGAAGCCCTCGCCGTGGCCGAGCCGCCCGGCCAGCGCGTGCAGCACCTCCAGGTCGCTGCGCACCCCCGCGGGGGCCTCGGCCGCCTTGCGGCGCAGGATCACCCGGCCCTCCAGGTTGGTCATGGTGCCGGTCTCCTCCGCCCATTGGGTGACCGGCAGCACCACGTCCGCGAGCGCCGCCGTCTCGGAGAGCACCACGTCGCTGACGGCCAGGAAGTCCAGCGACCGCAGCCGCTCCGTCACGTGCGTCGAACGCGGCGCCGACACCACCGGGTTGGAGCCCGCCAGCAGCAGCGTCCGCACGTCCGTGCCGAGCGAGTCCAGCAGCTCGTAGGCGCTGCGCCCCGGCGCCGGCAGCGCGTCCGGGTCGACGCCCCACACCGCGGCGACGTGGGCGCGTGCCGCCGGGTCGTCCAGCTTGCGGTAGCCGGGCAGCTGGTCGGCCTTCTGGCCGTGCTCGCGGCCGCCCTGGCCGTTGCCCTGGCCGGTGAGGCAGCCGTACCCGGCGTGGAGCCGGCCGGCGTTGCCGGTGGCCAGGCAGAGGTTGATCCAGGCGCTCACCGTGTCGGTGCCCTTGGCCTGCTGCTCGGGGCCGCGGGCGGTCAGCACCATGCCCGTCCCCGCCTCGCAGAACAGCCGCACCGCCTCGCGCAGGTGCGGCAGCGGCACCCCCGTCACCGACTCGACGTGCTCCGGCCAGTGCGCCATCGCGGCCGCGCGGGTCTCCGCCCAGCCGGTGGTCCGCCCGGCGATGAACGCCTCGTCGGTGCGGCCCTCGGCGACCACCAGGTGCAGCATGCCGAGCGCCAGCGCCAGGTCGGTGCCGGGCCGCGGGGCGAGGTGCAGGTCGGCGAGTTCGGCCGTCCGGGTGCGCCGCGGGTCGACGACGACCAGCTTGCCGCCGTTCTCCTGCAGCTCGCGCAGGTGGCGGACGAACGGCGGCATGGTCTCCGCCGGGTTGCCGCCGACCAGGATCACGCAGCCCGCCCGCGGGATGTCCCCGACCGGGAACGGCAGCCCCCGGTCCAGCCCGAACGCCCGGATGCCGCCGGCCGCCGCGGAGGACATGCAGAACCGGCCGTTGTAGTCGATCGCCGAGGTGCCGAGCACCACCCGCGCGAACTTGCCCAGCAGGTACGCCTTCTCGTTGGTCAGCCCGCCGCCGCCGAACACCCCGACGGCGTCCCGGCCGTGCGCGGCGGCGGTGGCCGTCACCGCGCCGGCGATCCGGTCCAGCGCCTCGTCCCAGGAGGCCGGGCGCAGCTCGCCGCCGGTGCGCACCAGCGGGGTGGTCAGCCGGGCGCCGGGCGCGAGCACCGCGGCGGCGTTCGCGCCCTTGCCGCAGAGCGCCCCCCGGTTCACCGGGAAGCCGGGCCGCTCCACCACGGCGACCGGGACGGGCCCGTCCGTGCGGCGCAGCCCCATCCCGCACTGCAGCGCGCAGTACGGGCAGTGGGTGTCGGTCGCGGCATCGTTCATGCCCCCACGGTGCTACCGCGCTGTTTCGCCGCCGCGGCCCGCAGGTTACGGCCCCCGCACACCGCCCTCACCAGGGCCCGCGGCGGCTGTGAGGCCAGGGAAACCGGTCGTGACCACCGGGCAACGGCGGGGAAACAGTGGTGGACGACGCTGGACGGCATGACGCCGATCCCCGCGCTCGTCGCCGCCCCCGCCACCGTCACGGCCGCCGGGGCCACCGCCCCGCCGCGGCCGGTACGGGTCCTGCACGCGGCCCGCCGCCCGGCCCTGGTGCTGGTCGCGCACGGCTCCCGGGACCCCGCCGCCGGAGCGGAGATCGCCCGCCTGGTGGACCGGCTGCGCGCCGCCAGACCCGAACTCGACGTCCGGCTCGGCCACCTCGGCCTCAACGCGCCGCTGCTCCCCGAGGTCCTCGACGGCCTGAGCGGCCCGGCCGTCCTCGTCCCGCTGCTGCTCAGCCGCGGCTACCACGCCAGGGTCGACATCCCCGCCGCGCTCGCCGCCGCCCCGCAGGTCACCGGCACGGTCGCCGCCCCGCTCGGCCCGCACCCGCTGCTCGCCGAGGCACTCGCCGCCCGGCTCGCCGAGGCCGGCTGGCGCCGCGGCGCCGACGGCCGGGACGCCGTGGTGCTCGCCGCCTCCGGCTCCCGCGACCCGGCCGCCGCCCTCGACACCGCCGAGCAGGCCCGGCTCCTGGCACTGCGCCTGGGCGTGCCCGTCCACCCCGGCCACGTCGCCGCCGGCGGCCGCAGCGTCGCCGAGACCGTCGCCCGCCTCGCCGCCGAGGGCCGCCGCCCCGCCGTGGCCGGCTACTTCACCGCCCCGGGCGACTTCGCCCGCCTCGCGGCCGCCGCCGGCGCCCCCCTCGCCGCCGCCCCGCTGGGCGCCCACGACGCCGTGGTCCGCCTCGTCCTGGACCGCTACCGGACCGGCGTCCCCGCCCTGCTCCCCACCGCCGCCTGACGGAGCCCCCGCCTGCAAGGGCCCACCCACCAGGGGCCCGGGGAACCGCGCGACCGGCCACCCCGGCGCAGCCCGCCCGGCTCCTACCTCCACCACCCGCGACCTCCACCACCCGCGACCTCCGGCCCGGTGCGGCGGGCCCTCCCCGCGTCAGCGGGCCGCACACCGCTCCTGCCCCGGGCTCCCCGCCGCCACCGCACCCCGCATCCGCACCGGCAGGTCCCGGCAGCGCCGCACCGGCGACCACCAGAGGATCAGTCCGGCCAGCGGCACCCCCGCGGTCAGCACCCACATCGCGGGCCGCAGGCCGATCTCGGTGCCGAGCAGGCCGGCGAGCACCGCGCCGACCGGGATCGCGCCGAAGTTGAGCACCGAGCTGCTCGCGCTGAGCCGCCCGAGCAGCTCCGGCGGGCAGTACTGCTGCTGGAAGGTCGACTTGACGACATTTCCGGCGACCACTCCGGCGGACACCGCGAACGCGCCGACCAGGTAGAACGCCAGCCCGGCGCCGGGCGTGGTGAGCGGCACGAGCAGGGTGAGCAGCGGCAGGCCGATCTCGAACACCAGCATGGCCCGGGCGGTGCCGATCGCGGCGGCCACCCGCCGGGCGACGGCCGCGCCGGCGATCCCGCCCACCGAGCCGACCGCGACCAGGCTGCCGACGGCGCCGGGCGGCAGGTGCACCTCGCGGACGAGGAAGACCACCAGGATCGACTGGAAGCCGGTGAGGGCGAGGTTGCACGCGGCGCCCCACAGGGTCAGGGTCCGGAACCAGACGTCGCCGAAGACCAGGCCGAGTCCGTCGTGGACCTCGCGGCGCAGCGAGCGCTCGCGGGCCGGCGGCAGGACCTCCCGGTGGCGGATCCGGGCGGTGCACCACAGCGAGAGCACGAAGGTGGCGGCGTTGGCGACCAGGCCGCCGACCGGTCCGGCGAGTTGGGAGATCAGGCCGCCCGAGCCGAGTCCGGCGATGCCGGCGGCGGAGGCGCTGCCGTGCAGTTTGGCGTTGCCCTCGGCCTGGTCCGCAGGGTCGAGCAGGCCGGGCAGGTAGGCGGTGTACGCGGTCTGGAAGAAGACCCCGGCGGTGCCGGTGCCGACCGCGACGGCGAGTAACTGGGCGAGCGTGAGCACGCCGGCCGCGGCGGCCGCCGCCGGCACGGTGAGCAGCAGGGCCAGCGAGACGGCGGAGGAGGCCAGCATCACCGGCCGCCGCCGCATCCGGTCCACCCAGACGCCGACGGGGAGGCCGAGGACCAGCCAGGGCAGCCAGCCGGCGGCGCCGAGCAGCGCGACCTGGAAGGTCGTGGCGTGCAGGGCGGTGACGGCGATGAGCGGCATCGCGAGTCCGGTGACGGCGGAGCCGAAGCGGTTGGCGGTCTCACCGCCCCACAGCAGGCGGAAGTCGCGGTGGCGGCGCAGCAGTCCGCCGCGGCGGCGGTCGTCGGCGGTGCTCATGCGGCACCGCCCTCGGCCCGCGGGACGGCCTGGATCTGCACCACGACGGGCCGGGCCGCCGGGTCGGGTTCGGCGTCCGGGTCGGGGGTGTGGCGGGCCACCACCTGCGACAACTCCTCGCTCAGGGCGCGGAGTTGGTCGGCGGTCAGGACGAGGTTGTTCCAGTCGCTGACGGAGCCGGAGTCGCGCCATGCGCCCGTCCACTCGGCGGCCAGCGAGTCGGAGACCCGCCGGAACTGTCCGCGCAGCATCTCCTGGAGGTAGACCGCGGCGGCGTCGCGCGACTCGGGGTCGTCGGCGAAGTCGGTGGTGCTGAGCACGTTCCTGCTGCGGACCCGGCGCCACCAGCGCTCCCGGCGGGTGCCGCGGGCGGTGTCCTCCTCGATGAAGCCGTGTTCGGCGAGCAGGCGCAGGTGCCAGCTGATGGTGCCGGTGCTCTCGCCGAGGCGCTCGGAGAGCCGGGCGGAGGTGGCGGGGCCCTCGGCGGCGAGGGCGTCGAGGATGCGGACCCTCAGCGGGTGGGCGAGGGCGCGCAGGCTCCGGGCGTCGATCCGACGCTGGTTCTCGGGTGCGGTCATGGCTCCACCGTACAGTGCAGAGAAGTCTCTGCAAAGACTCCTCTGCAACATTCTTCGGTGCGTGACTCCCCACCGCTGTGCCAGAGTTGGCCGCATGGCCGACCCCAGGAGCGCCACACCCGCAGACCCCGCCACGCCCGCAGACCCCGCCGAGCCCGTCCGGCTCCCCGACGCGCTGCGCTTCCTCACCGAGCTCGTCGCCTGGGTCGCCACCCCCTGGGCCCTCGCCGGCATCTCGCCCTGGCTCTCCGCCGCCGCGCTCCTGCTGCTGATCGGCCTGCCGACCGTCCTCGCCACCCCCGGAGACAAGAAGCAGGTCGTCGTCCCCGTCCCCGGGTACGTCACCGTCGGCCTGGTGCTGCTCCAGCTCGTCGCCGCGGTCGCCGGCGCCTGGGCGGCCTGGCCCGCCCGGGCCGCCGTCCCGGTCACCGTGCTCGCCGCCGCCTGCCTGGTCGCCGAGCAGCCCCGGTGGCGCCGTCTGGTGGCCGCCCGGCCGTAGCGCGGCGCATCCCTGGATGTCGGTCAGCGGGCGTACCGTGGCGGGTATATGGACGACACCACGCCGTACGACCCCAACGCCGAGGCCCGCTGGGTGCCCGAGCCGGACAAGCGCCCCGGCCGCACCGCCTTCCAGCGCGACCGCGCCCGGGTGCTCCACTCCGCCGCGCTGCGCCGGCTCGCCGGCACCACCCAGGTGGTCGCCCCGCTGCAGAGCGACTTCCCGCGGACGAGACTGACCCACTCCCTGGAGTGCGCCCAGGTCGGCCGCGAGCTCGGCGCCGCCCTCGGCTGCGACCCGGACCTGGTGGAGACCGGCTGCCTCGCCCACGACATCGGCCACCCGCCGTTCGGCCACACCGGCGAGGAGGCCCTCGACCAGGCCGCCCGCGAGTGCGGCGGGTTCGAGGGCAACGCCCAGTCGCTGCGCATCCTCACCCGCCTCGAACCGAAGCGCTTCGCCCCCGCCGACGAGAGCCCGACCCGGCTCGCCCCCAGGCCCGGCCGCAGCGTCGGCCTCAACCTCACCCGCGCGGCCCTCGACGCCGCCACCAAGTACCCGTGGGCGCGCGGCCGGCACCCCACCGACCCGTCCTCCACCAAGTACGGCGTCTACGGCGACGACCTGCCGGTCTTCCGCTGGATGCGGGCCGGCGCGCCGGACGGCCGCAAGTGCTTCGAGGCCACCGTGATGGACTGGTCCGACGACGTCGCCTACTCCACCCACGACGTCGAGGACGGCCTGCAGGCCGGCCACATCGACCCGAACGCGCTGCGCTCCGCCGAGGAGCGCGCCGAACTCTTCAAGATCGCCGAGCGGTACGCCCCCGACGCCGCCCCCGCCGAGCTCGCCGAGGCCCTCGACCGCCTCCAGACGCAGGAGTGGTGGCCGCGCAGCTACGACGGCAGCGCCCGTGCCCGGGCCGGGCTGAAGGACTTCACCTCCCAGCTCATCGGCCGGTTCTGCCTGGCCGCCGAGCAGGCCACCCGGGCCCGCTACGGCCCCGGCCGGCTCACCCGGTACGGCGCCGAGCTGGTCGTCCCGCGCCCCGTCCGGCTGGAGTGCGCGGTGCTCAAGGCGGTCGCCGTCCGCTACGTGATGCAGCGCGACGAGCAGGCCCAGCTCCGCTCCCGGCAGCGGATCGTCATCGCCGAGCTCGCCGACGCCCTCACCCGCAGCGCCCCGCACGGCCTCGACCCGGTCTTCGCCGCCGTGCACGAGGAGGCCGAGGACGACCGGGCCGCGCTGCGCGCCGTGATCGACCAGATCGCCACCCTCACCGACGCCTCCGCGCTCGCCCTGCACGCCAGACTCGTCCAGCACCGCTGACCCCGCCGGTCGCGCCCGGTCGCCTACACTTCACGGGTGGCCGGGCGGATCAGGGACGAGGACGTGCAGGCGGTGCGCAGCGCACTGCCGATCGACGCCGTCGTCGGCGACTACGTGCAGCTCGTCAACGGTGGCGGCGCGCAGCTGAAGGGCGTCTGCCCCTTCCACGACGAGAAGTCCGCCTCGTTCTACGTGCACCCCGGCAAGGGCGTCTTCAACTGCTTCGGCTGCGGCGAGGCCGGCGACACCATCTCCTTCCTGATGAAGATCGAGCACTGCTCGTTCGCCGAGGCCGTCGAGCGGATGGCCGCCCAGGCCAACATCACCCTGCGCTACGAGGAGGGCGGCTACTCGCCGCGCCACCAGCAGGGCGAGCGGACCCGCCTGGTCGAGGCCCACAAGGCCGCCGCCGCCTGGTACGAGGAGCAGCTCGCCTCCCCGGAGGCCGAGATCGGCCGCCGCTTCCTCGCCGAGCGCGGCTTCGACGAGACCGCGGCCAAGCGCTTCGGCGTCGGCTACGCCCCGGCCGGCTGGGAGCACCTCGTCCGGTACCTGCGCGGCAAGGGCTTCAGCGACAAGGAGATCCTGCTCGGCGGCCTGGCCTCCAAGGGCCAGCGCGGCGGCCTGATCGACCGCTTCCGCGGCCGGCTGATCTGGCCGATCCGGGACACCGCCGGCGAGGTCATCGGCTTCGGCGCCCGCCGGCTGCGCGAGGACGACAACGGCCCCAAGTACCTCAACACCCCCGAGACGCCGCTCTACAAGAAGTCCCAGGTGCTGTACGGCATCGACCTGGCCCGCAAGGAGATCGCCAAGTCCGGCCGGGCGGTGGTCGTCGAGGGCTACACCGACGTGATGGCCTGTCACCTCGCCGGTGTGGAGACCGCGGTGGCCACCTGCGGCACCTCCTTCGGCGAGGAGCACATCAAGGTCATCCGCCGCTTCCTGATGGACACCTCCCACACCGCCAATGGTCTGGGGCGCGGCGAGACGGTCTTCACCTTCGACGGCGACGCCGCCGGGCAGAAGGCCGCGCTGCGCGCCTTCGAGGACGACCAGAAGTTCGCCGCCCGCACCTCGATCGCCATCACCCCCGACGGCATGGACCCGTGCGAACTGCGGCTCGCCAAGGGCGACGACGCCGTGCGCGAGCTGATCGAGAACCCCGTCCCGCTCTTCGAGTTCGCCCTCCGTCAGGCCGTCGCCCGGCACCGGGTGGACACCGCCGAGGGCCGGGCCGCCGCGCTGGAGGAGGCCTCCCGGATCATCGTCCGGATCAAGGACCGCTCCATCCAGCACGAGTACGCCGTCCAGCTGGCCGGCATGCTCGGCATCCTCGACGAGCAGTTCGTCGTCCGCCGGATCGGCCAGCTCGCCCGCTGGCAGCGCGAGAACCAGCAGAACGACCGGGCCCGCCCGGGCGCCCGCCGTGCCGAGGCCGCCCCGCAGCCCGTCCGCCCGGCCGCGCCCGCCTACCGGCTGAACCCGCGCGACCCGGCCCAGTTCGTCGAGCGCGAACTCATCAAACTCGCCCTCCAGCACCCCGAGTTGGTCAGCCCCGCCTTCGACCAGTACGGCGAGGACGAGTTCCCGACCCCGCCGTACCGGGCCGTCCGCCGGGCGATCGGCCAGGCCGGCGGAACGGCGTACGGCGCCGCGCTGCCCGACTTCACCGGCGCCGTCCGCGAGGCCTGCCCCGACGACGAGGTGCGCCGCCTCGTCCTGGAGCTGACGGTGGAGCCGATCCGCTCCCGCCGGAAGGCCGACGAGATCTACGCCGGCGAGTTCCTCGTCAAGCTCCGCCTGCAGGCCGTCGACCGGCGCGTCACCGAGGCCCGCGCCCACCTCCAGCGGCTCGGCAGCCGCGCCTCCGCCGAGGAGCTCAACGCCGTGCAGAGCGAGCTGTACGCCCTCCAGCAGTACGGCCACCAGCTCCGCTCCCGCGGCGCCGCGGCGCTCTAGACGGCCCCTCGTGGCGGGGCCGACGGCCCGGCTGTCCGTACATCTCCAGGAATGCCGGCGCCCCGCGTGTGGCGCGGCCCACACTCGTGGGTATCCCAGTCCCGTGTGGCGCGGCGTCCCCCAGCTGCCGCGCGCGGCCCGAAGGGATTCCCGTGGAGCTAGCAGCAGCCCGCCGGCCCCAGGCCGTCGCCCGCGACGACGGCACCGTGCACGACCGCGCCGCCGGCCCGCCGGACACCGGGACCAGGGTGCCCCCGCAGGCCGGCCCGCCCGGTGCCGAGGACGGCCCCCGCGCACCCGGGCCGGCCGCTGCGGACGTCGGGCCGACCGAGCAGCCCGACGCCCAGCAGCCCGACGCCCAGCAGCCCGGTGCAGAGCAGCCCGACGCCGAGGAGTCCTACCCCGGAGCCCGTCTCCCGTCGCTCGACGACGCCACCGGGCCCGCCGCCGACCTGCTCCGCCAGTACCTGCGGGAGATCGGCCGGATCCGGCTGCTCACGGCCGCGGAGGAGGTCGAGCTGGCCTGCCGCATCGAGGCCGGCCTGTTCGCCGAGGAGGCCCTGGACCGCGCCGCCGCCGACGGCGAACCGCTGGACGGCGCCCTCGCCGGCGACCTCGACCGGTTGGTGGTGATCGGACGGATCGCCAAACGCCGCCTGATCGAGGCCAATCTCCGTCTGGTGGTGTCCGTGGCGAAACGGTACGTCGGCCGCGGCCTGACCCTCCTCGACCTCGTCCAGGAGGGCAACCTCGGCCTGATCCGCGCCGTCGAGAAGTTCGACTACGCCCGCGGCTACAAGTTCTCCACCTACGCGACCTGGTGGATCCGCCAGGCGATGAGCCGGGCGCTCGCCGACCAGGCCCGCACCATCCGCGTCCCGGTGCACGTGGTGGAGCAGATCAACCGGGTGCTGCGGGTGCAGCGCACGATGCTGCAGGAGAACGGCCGGGAGCCCACCGCGGCGGAGGTCGGGCTGGCCGTGCAGCTCCCCGAGGAGCGGGTCCGCGAGGTGTTGCGGCTGGCCCAGGAGCCGGTCTCGCTGCACACCCCGGTCGGCGAGGAGGACGACGTCGCGCTCGGCGACCTGATCGAGGACGCCGACGCCGCCTCGCCCGCGGAGAGCGCCGCCCTGCTGCTGCTCCGCGAGCACCTGGAGGCCGTGCTCGCCACCCTCGGCGAGCGGGAGCGCCAGGTGGCCCGGCTGCGCTACGGGCTGGACGACGGCCGGCCGCGCACCCTGGAGGAGATCGGCACGCTGTTCGGTGTCACCCGCGAGCGCATCCGGCAGATCGAGTCCAAGGCGCTCGGCAAGCTCCGCGCGCACGCCTACGCCGAGCAGCTCCGCGCCTACCTCGACTGACCGCCGGCGGCCCGGTTGCCGGCGGGCGCTCAGCCGGCCGCCGTCTCCGGGTGGATCTGCTCGCGGACGGCCTTGAACTGCTGGCGCACCGCGTTGCCGATCGGCAGGTCCTGGTCCGGGTCCGGGGTCAGCACGACCACCTCCGGCAGCTCCCACTCCGGGGGCTCCGGGGTGCCGGCCAGCGCCCACGCGGCCTGCCGGGCGGCGCCCCGCGCCGCGTGCGCGCCGGGCGGCGGGATCAGCACCGGCACCCCGAACAGCTGCCGGGCCACCTCCCGGACGGCCGGCAGCCGTCCGACCGTGCCCAGCAGGAACACCCGGCCGACCGGGACGCCGTGCGTGCGCAGCACGTCCAGCGCCTCGGCGACGTTGCACAGCATGCCCTCGACGGCGGCCCTGGCCAGGTGCTGAGGGCCCATCGACTCGGCCCGAAGGCCCGTCAGGGTGCCGGCCGCGTGCGGCAGTTTCGGGGTCCGCTCGCCGTCCAGGTAGGGCAGCATCACCAGGCCGTACGAGCCGGGGGAGGACTGCAGGGCGAGGTCGCTGAGCGCCTCCAGGTCGCAGCCGAGCATCGCGGCGGTCGAGCGCAGCACCTGCGCGGCGTTGAGGGTGCCGGCCATCGGGAGGTGGCGGCCGGTGGCGTCGGCGAACGAGGAGACGGCGCCGGTGACGTCGACCACGGCCTGCTCGTGCACGGCGAAGACGGTGCCGTTGCCGCCGAGCGAGACCACCGCGTCGCCGGGGCGCAGCCCGAGGCCGAGGGCGGCGGCCATGTTGTCGCCGGTGCCGGCCGAGATCAGCAGGCCCTCGGGGGTGTGCCCGGCGGCCTCGGCCGGGCCGAGCACGTCCGGGACGTGCAGTTCGTGGCCGAGCGCGAGCTTGATCAGGTCCTGCCGGTACTCACCGGTGACGGGCGACCAGTAGCCGGTGCCGGAGGCGTCGCCGCGGTCGGTGGTGCGCCGGCGGGGGTGACCGAGCAGCTGCCAGACCAGCCAGTCGTGCGGCAGCAGCACCTCGGCGATCCGCTTGGCCGAGACCGGCTCGAACTCGGCCAGCCAGCGCAGCTTGGCGATCGTGTACGTGGGGGAGGGCACCGAGCCGATCGCCTCCACCCACGGGGCCGGGCCGCCGAGCGCGTCGATGAGCGAGGCGGCGGCACCGGCCGAGCGGGGGTCGTTCCACAGCAGTGCGGGCCGGACGAGCACGCCGCCGGCGTCGAGTCCGATCAGGCCGTGCTGCTGGGCCGAGACGCCGATCGCGGTGACGCCCTCCAGCAGGCCGCCGGTGGCCGCCTCGCCGAGCGAGTGCAGCCACGTCTGCGGATCCACCTCGGTGCCGCGGGCATCGGCCCCCTCCGGGAGCGGGTGCGGCGCCTTGCCGTCCCGGAGGACGGCGCCGGTCTCGGCGTCGCACGCGACGATCCTGGTGCGAGTGGTGGAGCTGTCGATGCCCGCAACGATGGCCATGATGCGATCATGCCTCAGCGGACGGCCCGCGCGTGGCCCGCCGCGTCAAGTGTTGCCCAGTCGGTACAGGATCCGCGGAGGTCCGGTGTGCGTCCTTCCGCTACGGACGGACGGTGCCCCAACTGTCGTCGGTCGCATGGTTGCGCTGGAAGGCCGACACCCGGTCGGTGACGGCGTTCGGCAGCTTGTCGCCGACCTTGTCGGCGACCGCGCCGGCCGCCTTGCCGGCCACCGCGCCCGCCTGCTGCTTGGCCTTGCCCGCGGCGTCCTGGACCTTCGGGTTCTGCGAGACCTTCCGGGCGGTCCGGGCGATCTGCTCGTACCGCTGCCGGCCCGCCTTGGCGCCGAGGACGTAGCCGACCCCGACCCCCACGATGAACGTGACCTTCCACATGCTCTGTTCTCCGCCCTTCCACGCGGTCGTCTGCCGCGTTGCGCCTACCCGTCGTGCCCGGCGGCGAACCGCCCGGGCGGCAGCCGCCCGCCGGGCGGGGGCGCCGCCGTGGCACCAGCATCCCCGGCGGGGCGGGCGGCCGCGCGCGGGGCGCGCCGGGCGGGGCGGCGGGGCCCGACCGCGGGGACCGGGCGAAAGCGATTGGCGGACCACCCCCCTCAGTGCGCTAATGTATGTCCCGCAGCGAGCGCCACGGGCCCGGGAGAACCGGAAGCCGGGGCGGAAGCTCGATCCCCCATAGCTCAATTGGCAGAGCAGCCGACTGTTAATCGGCAGGTTATTGGTTCGAGTCCAATTGGGGGAGCTCCGGACGGTCCTCGTGGCCGCCCGTTCGTTTGTGGTAACAGCAGTCCCCCATAGCTCAATTGGCAGAGCAGCCGACTGTTAATCGGCAGGTTATTGGTTCGAGTCCAATTGGGGGAGCTTCACCCGGAGTACTGGGTGATCAGCGCAGAGCGAAGGCCCTCCGGCACGGCCGGGGGGTCTTCGTGTTGCCCGGGGCCGTTCCGCCGCCGTCGGGCGGCCGGGCAGGCCGGGGATCAGGCCGTCGCCCGGCGGTAGAGCGCGGACACCCGGTCGTCGAAGGTCACGCTGTAGGAGACCTCGTCCTCGTAGCCGCCCTGCTGATAGCCGCCGATCACGCCGATCACCGCGCCGTCCGCGGTGAGCCAGGGGCTGCCGCTGGTGCCCACGCTGTAGCCCGTGCAGCGGAAACTCTCCTGGGTGGGGCTCTGCGAGGCCGTCCGGGTGGTGCAGGTGATCGGCTCCTCGCTGTCGTTCGGGTAGCCGGTGACCGAGACCGGCAGGCCGAAGCCGCGGCCGGTGCCGAGCCGGTTGCCGCCGAGCACGTCCTCGATCTCCTGCCCGTCGACGTCGGCGACGGTGAGGAAGGCCACGTCGTACTCCGGATCCTCGGAGTCCGTCCAGTGCTCGTCCACGGTGATCCCGGTGAGCGGCCAGACGCCGTACGGGGTCCGGCCGTCGCGCAGGCCCGGGGCGAAGACCAGGCCCTCCTCGCGGCCCCGGTCGAGGGTCTCCACGCAGTGGGCGGCGGTCACCAGCAGGTTGTGCCGGGGGCTGCTGACCACGCTCGCGGTGCACATCCGCGGGCCGTCCGCGCTGCCGAGGAAGAGTGCTCCGATCCGGTCGCTCGCGGTGTTCCGCGGGGCCGGGTGGGAGCCGGGGGTGTCGGGGCCGCCGCCGGGCCAGGCACAGGAGGCGGTCGCCCAGCCGACGGCCGCCAGCAGCAGTGCCAGGGCACCCGTCCGCCGCCTGCCTGCCATCAGCCTGTCTCGCTTCCCTCGCCGCCGAGCCGCGGATGCGGGCCCCTGCAAGATCTAATCAGGACCCTCCGGAGCGGCGCCAGAGATGGCGGCGGGGCCGGCCGGCGGCCGGGACGGGCGGCGGGCGCCGACGGCAGAAGTGCGCGGGCGTACCCGGATGCGCACCCGGCGCGCATTCCGACTGATCGACCGGCTATGCTGCCGGTGACGGCCCTGAGGGGCCGTCTGCTGCTGCAAGGGCCTTCGCGCCGCTGCGGCAGGCCGGATCGGGGGGCGGTAGCTCAGCCGGTTAGAGCAGGGGACTCATAATCCCTTGGTCGTGGGTTCGAGTCCCACCCGCCCTACCTCCGACCCGACGGCCTGTCAGCCCAGAAGGGCATCTGACCAGCCAAAACGCCCAAGCCGGTGATTCCCACTCTAGAGCACCGCGCGGCCCGCGAGCCGCGCACCACGCCGGGATTCACCCGCCCGTGGAGGTCGCTCCGGGCCGCTGCCGGACAGGGATCCGAATCGGCTGGCGGACCGTCACCCGGGGGAATGGCCGACGGCACGGCCGAAGCGGCCGAGTCCGACTTCGGCATCACCCGACCGGCAGGCGAGTTCCACCAGGACCGCCGCGACTCCGTACGAACGCCCGGAGGTCTGGTCCTCGCCGGCAGCCGGCGCTGCGCCTTGTCGTCCGCAGCCTCCTCGGCTCCGACCACCCCGTCCCCGCCCGTGTGCACGAGGCGATGGACAGGCGGGGTGCGGTCCACGGCTACGGCGACTTCCTGGTGTCCGCGGTGGAGTACCTGGTCGGCGACCGGTCGGCACCGGCCGTGGGCCCCTACTGCGGCGCGGTGAAGCGGTAGCCCTCGTCGAGGAGGACGGGGAGGTAGGTGCGCAGGGCGGCGATCGTCTGGGAGCGGTCGCCGCCGCCGTCGTGGTTGAGGACGATCGAGCCGGGGCCGATGGTCTGCAGCACGCGCCGGGTGATCAGCGAGGTGCCGGGGCGGGCCCAGTCCTGGGGGTCGACGGACCAGCCCATGGGGCGCATGCCGAGTTCGGCGCAGATCCGCAGGGAGGCGTCCGACCAGTCGCCGCCGGGGGCGCGGAACCAGGTGGGGGTCCGGCCGGTGGTGGTCCCGAGCAGGTCGGAGGTGCGGAGCAGTTCGTCGCGGACCTTGGCGTCGGTGATGCCGCGCAGGTCCGGGTGGCTCCAGGTGTGGTTGGCGATGTGGTGGCCGTGGGCGGCGATCTCGCGGACGAGGGCGGGTTGCCGTTCGGCGTTCTCGCCGATCAGGAAGAAGGTGGCGCGCAGCCGGTACTGCTCCAGGACGGACAGGACCACGGGGGTGTGCACCGGGTCCGGGCCGTCGTCGAGGGTGAGGGCGACCAGCCGGTCGTCGGAGGCGAGCGAGAAGAGCGGGTTGCTCACCTTGCGGGGCTGCGGCGGCACCGGCCCGGAGGCGGGGCTCGCCGCGGCGGGGGCGGACGACGCCGGGGGGGAGGCCGGGTCGGAGGGCAGGAGGCCGCCCGGTGCTGCTCCGTCGCCGCCGTCGTGCGAGGCCAGCTGGCACCCGGCCGCGGAGAGCAGGCCCATCCCGGCGACGCTCAGCAACAGCCGACGGGACATGATCTGATGATGTGACAGCATGACGGATGCATGCCCGAGGCTGCAGCGATGGCGCGCCGATTCCCGCAGCTACACCCCAACGGCCCAGCGCCCGCCACGGGCGGACCGTCGCGGCCGGGGCCGCGACACTCCGACGCACGCTGGCGGGACGCCCGGACCGTCCGCTGCCACGTCCCCCGCACGGGCGATGACCTGCGGTGGCGGCCTGACGGGGTGTGAACCACGGTGGTCACGGCGCATCCGCGATCCCTTGCGCCGGCACCGAGGCCGGCTGTCGCACGGAGGCGCCGGAAGGAAACCCCATGCTGCCCAAGCGCATCCTCTTCGCCGGAGCGGCCGGCGCCGCCGCCCTGGCCATCGCCATCCCGGCCGCCTACGCCGACCCGCCCACCGGTCCCGGGAGCGACGACCAGAGGGTGTGGACGGAGCAGGCCCCCGCCGACAAGGCCCCGGAGAAGGCGCCCGGCTCGACCGCCGAGCAGAAGTCCGCCCCCGAGGACCACAAGGCCGGGACGAAGTCGGACACCAAGTCCGGAAGCACGTCCGACATGACCTACGAGAGCAAGTCCGAGGGCAAGGACTCCGGCGAGGAGACCAAGGCCGAGGGCTCCTGGGCGGACAAGGCCCCGCACGGCGGCGTCCACACCGGCGGCGGCGGGATCGCCGTCTCCGGCAGCGGCCTGGCCACCGGTGCGGCGCTGCTCGCCGGCGGTCTCGGCGTCGGCACGGTCGCGCTGCGCCGCCGCCGCGGCTCCGAGTCCTGATCCCGATCCGCTAGTACCGCCCCCCGCGGCGCCGTCCCGTCCCCGTGGACCGCGCCGCCCACCGGCCGCGTCCGGCCGTACCCGCCCCGGAAGCCGGGCACGGCCGGACGCGTCTTCCCCAGAGAATCCGCAGGACCCGCAGGACCCCGTGAGAGGCGGCCGCCATGGGCCAGCAGACATCCGGCACCGGTGAACGGTCCGCGGGCAAGGACCCCGGCCGCAGCCCGCTGCGCTGGGCGATGGGCCTCGCCGCCGTCGGGGTGTTCGTCATGTACCAGTCCGTGGAGACCACCCCCGCCGCCCCCCGCTCCGCCGACGGCGGCCCGGCGGCCGTCGCGAGTGCGAGCCCGGTGCCCACCGCACCGCCCTCCCGGACCACCCCGGTCGTCCCCGCGATGTCCCGCTCCAAGCCGGTGAAGCTGCGCATCCCGCAGCTCTTCGTCGAGGCCCCCTTCACCGAGCTCGGCCTCACCCCGACCGGCGGCCTCGCCGCCCCGCCGGCCGACGACCGCAACCTCGTCGGCTGGTACAAGGACGGTCCGACCCCCGGCGAACGCGGCCCCGCGGTCGTCGCCGGGCACGTCGACACCACCAAGGGCCCCGCCGTCTTCCTGATGCTGTACGTGCTGCGCCCCGGCAACCCCGTCGAGGTCACCCGCGCCGACGGCTCGGTCGCCGTCTTCACCGTCGACTCGGTGCAGACCTTCGCCAAGAACGCCTTCCCCGACCAGCTGGTCTACGGCGACACCCCGGACGCCCAGCTGCGGCTGATCACCTGCGCCGGCGAGTACAACCGGGCCACCCACGACTACGCCGACAACGTCGTGGTCTTCGCCCACCTCAGCTCCACCCGGCCGGCCTGACGCGGGCCCCTACCATGGCGGGATGCCGCTGCCCGCCGACCTGCCGACCCCGCTCACCCCGATCCGGGACCCGGTGCTGGCCCGGGTCGGCGTCGAACTCCGGCTGAAGCGCGACGACCTGCTGCACCCGACGGTGCCGGGCAACAAGTGGCGCAAGCTCACCCCCAACCTGGAGCACGCACTCGCCGAGGGACACACCCGGCTGGTCACCTTCGGCGGCGCCTACTCCACCCACCTGCGGGCCACCGCAGCCGCGGCCCGGGCGCTCGGGCTCGCCTCGGTGGGCGTCGTCCGCGGCGAGGAGCTCGCAGACCGGCCGCGCAACCCCTCGCTGGCGGCGGCCGAGGCCGACGGCATGCAGCTGGAGTTCGTCGCCCGCGGTGCCTACCGCGAGCTCGTCCGCGACCTCGGCCGGCCGCTCGCGCAGCGCTGGGGGCGCTGCCTGGTGCTCCCCGAGGGAGGCTCCAACGCGCTCGCCGTGCGCGGCACCGCCGCGCTGCCGGCCGAGCTCGGCGACCTGGACGGGCGGGACACCGTCTGCTGCGCGGTCGGCACCGGCGGCACCCTGGCAGGCATCGCGGCCGGACTGCCGCCGGGGGCACGGGCGCTCGGCGTCGCGGTGCTGCGCGGTGAGGGCTACCTGGAGGAGGAGGTGGCCGCACTGCACCGGGCGGCGTACGGACGCACCTTCGCGAACTGGCGGATCGACCACGGCCACCACGGCGGCGGCTACGGGAAGGTGCCCGCCGCGCTGGAGGAGTTCGCGGCCGGCTTCGGCGAACGGCACGGGATCGGCGTGGAGCGCCGGTACGTGGCCAAGGCGCTGCAGGCGGTGTACGGACTGGCCGGGACGGCGGCGCTGCCGCCCGGCAGCCGGGTGACGCTGGTGGTCACCGGGCTGCCGGACGGTCCGACGGCTGCCGGGACCGGCCTCAGCCGTAGCTGAGGTCGGCGCAGAGGTCGCTGTCGGCGGGCCGGGTGTTCGAGGAGATGCCGGTGGGGATGCCGCTCGGCAGCGCGACCGGGCCGGAGGTGTCGCCGGAGGCGTGGTCCTGGCCGAGGGTCAGGACGAGTCCGTCCGCGTCGGCGTCGGGGCGGACGGTGGCGCCCGGGTAGAGCGCGGCGAGCTGCTCGGCCGCGGCCTCGTGGCCGGGGGAGTAGCCGACCGTGGTGGTGTTCCGGCCCTTGGTGTTGGCGCCGAGCACGACCTCGCGGTAGCCGTGCGCCCTGAGCGCCGTCGCGGCGCGGCCCGCGGTGCCGGTGGCGCCGGAGGCGTTGTGCACGGTGACCGGTACGGCGGTGGCGTCCGGTTCGGCGGCGCGGGTCTGGCCGGGGGTGGCGGAGGGCGAGACCCCGGCGGACGGCGAGGCGGTGGCCGACGGCGTCGGCGCGGCCGGGGCGGAGGGCGTCGCGGTGCCGGCCGGGGCGGTCGCCTGGCCGTCCAGGGTGCGGTCCTGGCGGAGGAGCTCCCAGAGGGTGTCGACGTCCGGGTGGACGAGCGCGACCCGGGCGCCCGCGTACTCCCAGGGCACGGTGACGAAGGAGATGTCCGCCAGCTTGATGTCCTGGAGCGACTGGGCGAAGGTGGCGAGCTTCATGGCGCTGCCGAGCTCCTCGTCGACGGTGAGCGAGCGGGTCGCGGCGTCGGCGAGCGGCAGCAGGGTGGTGAGGTCGAAGCCCTGCCCCTGGACCTTCTTGATGAGCGAGGAGAGGAAGGCCTGCTGGCGCTTCATCCGGCCGATGTCGGAGCCGTCGCCGAAGCCGTGCCGGGCCCGGACGTAGTCGAGCGCCTGCTGGCCGCTGAGCGTCCGGCGGCCCTTGGTGAGGCGTATGCCGTAGGAGTCGACGTCGTTGGGCACGCACACGTCGACGCCGTGCACCGCGTCGGTCATGGCCGCGAAGCCCTTGAAGTCGACGACGATCGTGTGGTCCACCCGCAGGCCGGTGAGCGCCTCCACGGTGTTCTGGGTGCAGGCCGGGTTGCCCTGCGGGTAGAGGCCGACGGTGAAGGCCGAGTTGAACATCTGGTTGGTGCGCTCGCTCCTCCAGGTGCCGTCCGGCAGCTTGCACGGGGGGACGGTGACCAGGGTGTCGCGGGGGATGGAGACGCCCACCGCGTGCCGGTGGTCGGCGTAGACGTGCAGCAGGATCGCGGTGTCCGAGTGTCCGACGCCCTCCTCGCCGCCGCCGAGGTCGCCGTTGCCGTCGGAGCGGGTGTCGGAGCCGAGCAGCAGGACGTTGACCGGACGGCCGCCGCCCGTGGTGGTGGGGCCCGCCGGCGGGCGGCTGGTGGCGATGCCGTCCGCGGAGAAGGTGCTGATGTTCTGGTCGAGGCGGTGGTAGAACCAGGCGCCGGCGCCGGCGGTCGCCAGCACCAGGACGGCGGCGGTGGCGCCGGCGATCCGCGCCAGGCGGCGGCCCGTCCCGCGGGAGGACGCGGCGGACCCGCTCTTGTCGGTCATCACACAGTTGCTCTCTGTACGGCCGTGCCCGGCCCGGAAGGGAATTGGCCGGCACTCCTGTGTGCCCCCACCAGAAAGACGGCCCGGCGGGCCGTTCGGTTACATGCGGACCCGATCGGATACGGGCTCTTCCGGCCCGGATCCGATCCGATCGCCCCCTGCGTCGCGCTCCGCCGGTCAGGCGGGCGGCACGGCGCCGGCCAGCATCCGGCGGAGCAGGTCGCGCAGCTGGATCCGCTCCTCGGGGCCGAGGGCGGCGAGCGGCTCGCGGGCGAAGTGCAGCGACTCGCGCAGCTCCACGGAGGCGGCGGTGCCGGTACCGGTGGCGGCGACCAGCTTGACCCGGCGGTCCTGCGGGTCGGCCTCGCGGGTGACGAAGCCGCGGGCCTCCAGCCGGTCGACGATGCCGGTGATGTTGGACGGCTCGCAGCTCAGGGTCTGCGCGATGTGGCGCATCGGCATCGGTCCGCGCCGCAGCAGGGCGAGCACCTTGGCCTGGGCGCCGGTGAGCGAGCGGGCGGCGGCGGCCTCCTCGTACTCGCGGTGGAAGATTCCGACCAGGTTCGCCATGAGGTCGGTGACCTCCAGCGTGACCGGGTCCGTGGGCGGCTGCTGCGTCTCCATGCCGTCCACTGTACCTGAACATTTGACAACATGAACTATTCGTGTCCACGATTGCTTCAGTAACTCAACCTTTCAGGTCGATGCACCATGGAGACAGCAATGGCAGAGCAGGCGATCCCCACCACCGGCCGCGAGTGGCACCTGGCGGCGCGCCCCGTCGGCCGGCCCGTTCCGAGCGACTTCGCACTGGTCGAGGCGCCCGTCCGGCAGCCCGGCCCGGGCGAGGTCCTGGTCCGCAACGCCTACCTCTCGGTCGACCCGTACATGCGCGGCCGGATGAACGACGTCAAGTCGTACGTCCCGCCGTTCGCGATCGGCGCGCCCATGGACGGCGGCGCGGTCGGCTACGTCGTCGCCTCCGCCGCGGAGGGCTTCGAGGTCGGCGACGCCGTGCTGCACGGCCTCGGCTGGCGCGAGTACGCCACCCTGCCCGCCGCGCAGGGCGTCAAGGTCGACCCGGCCCTCGCCCCGCTCTCCTACTACCTCGGCGTGCTCGGCATGCCCGGCCTCACCGCCTACGCGGGCCTGCTGGAGGTCGCCTCCTTCAAGGAGGGCGACGCCGTCTTCGTCTCCGGCGCGGCCGGCGCGGTCGGCTCGCTGGTCGGCCAGATCGCCCGCCTCAAGGGCGCCTCCCGCGTCATCGGCTCCGCCGGCTCCGCCGAGAAGGTCGCCACCCTGACCGGCTCGTACGGCTTCGACGCCGCCTTCAACTACAAGGACGCCCCGGTCGCCGAGCAGCTCGCCGCGGCCGCCCCCGAGGGCATCGACGTCTACTTCGACAACGTCGGCGGCGACCACCTGGAGGCCGCGATCGGCGCCCTCAACCCGCACGGCCGGGTCACCCTGTGCGGCGCCATCGCCCAGTACAACGAGACCTCCGCGCCGGCCGGCCCGCGCAACCTCGCCCTCGCCATCGGCAAGCGGCTGAACCTGCGCGGCATGCTGGTGCGCGACCACGCCGCCCTGCAGCCGCAGTTCGTCGCCGAGGTGGCCGGCTGGCTGAAGGACGGCAGCCTGCGCTACGACGAGACCGTGGTCAAGGGTGTCGAGAACACCGCCGAGGCCTTCCTCGGCCTGCTCCGCGGTGACAACACCGGCAAGATGGTCGTCGAGCTCTGACCTGCTGACGCCGTGTCACCACCACCCCCGCGGGCCGCCGCCCGCGGGGGTGGTCCGCGTACGGGCGGATCGGCGAACGGCCTGGTCGCGGCGTCGACGGGGCGTCAGCACCGGTCACCGCGACGGGTGATGGTGCGCCCGCGGACGGAATAGGTCCGTTCGGGGGAGAGCACTTGCAAGGGGGTGGACCTGATGGGGGATTCGACTAGCATTGGGTGAAAGCTTGTCCGTTTTGCTCAATTTGATTACCTAATGTCGAGTAAGTTGAGCGTCACGATGGTAGGCAGTACCTGCCGGCAGGTGGCACGAGGCAGCTGGGGAAGGCGACCCTCGTCCACAGCCTGGAGGTCCCGGTGACGACACGTGGTGTCCTGTACATCCACTCCGCGCCCCGCGCGCTGTGCCCGCACGTCGAGTGGGCGGTCGCGGGCGTGCTCGGCGTGCGGGTCAGCCTCGACTGGATCCGCCAGCCCGTCGCGCCCGGGCACTGGCGTGCCGAACTCTCCTGGCAGGGCGAGCCCGGCACCGCCTCGCGCCTGGCCTCGGCCCTGCGCGGCTGGCAGCTCATCCGGTACGAGGTCACCAGCGACCCCTGCGCGAGCGCGGAGGGCGAGCGCTACAGCTCGACCCCGAGCCTCGGCATCTTCCACGCCGTCACCGGCATCCACGGCGACATCCTGATCCCCGAGGACCGGCTCCGCGCGGTGCTGTTGCGCGCCCGCACCGAGGGCGGCGACCTGGAGGCCGAACTCGCCCGGCTGCTCGGCAAGCCCTGGGACGACGAACTCGAACCCTTCCGCTACGCCGGCGAGGGCGCCCCCGTCCGCTGGCTGCACCAGGTGGTCTGACCGGCCGGGCCCGCGCACGCGAAAGGGGCGCGGGGACCGCGCGACCGTCGGGGCGGATGCCGTGCCCCGCCGGTCGCGCGGTCCCCCGCGCCCCTCCTTGGTACCGCTACCGGTGCCGAGTGAGCGATTCTCAGACGGTGCGGAAGGCGAGGACCACGTTGTGGCCGCCGAAGCCGAAGGAGTTGTTCAGCGCCGCGATCCGGCCCTCGGCGGGCAGGTCGCGCGGACCGCCGCGGACGATGTCCGCCTCGATCTCGTCGTCCAGGTCGTCCACGTTGATGGTCGGCGGGGCCGTGCGGTGGTGCAGCGCCAGCACGGTCGCGACGGTCTCGATGCCGCCGGCGCCGCCCAGCAGGTGGCCGGTCATCGACTTGGTGGCTGAGATGGCCACGTGCCCGAGGTGCTCGCCGAGCTCCTTGGAGAGGGCCTTCACCTCGGCGGTGTCGCCCTGCGGGGTCGAGGTGGCGTGCGCGTTGACGTGCACGACCTCGGCCTTGTCCAGGTCGCTGTGCTCGAACAGGTCGGCGATCGCCCGGGCGACACCGGCACCGGTCGGCTCCGGCTGGGCGATGTGGTGGGCGTCCGAGGACAGTCCCTGGCCGACGGCCTCGCAGTAGACGCGGGCACCGCGGGCGGCCGCGTGCTCGGCCGACTCCAGCACCACGACGCCCGCGCCCTCGCCGAGGACGAAGCCGTCCCGGGCCTTGTCGTACGGACGCGAGGCGCGCTGCGGCTCGTCGTTGTTCTTGGACATCGCCATCATGTTGGCGAACGCGGCGATCGGCAGCGGGTGGATCGCCGCCTCGGTGCCGCCGGCCACCACGACGTCGGCGCGGCCGGTGCGGATCATCTCGATCGCGTAGCCGATCGCCTCGGCGCCGGAGGCGCAGGCGGAGACGGGGGTGTGCACGCCGGCGCGCGCGCCGACCTCCAGGCCCACGTTGGCCGCGGGGGAGTTCGGCATCAGCATCGGGACGGTGTGCGGGGAGACCTTGCGGACGCCCTTGTCCTTCAGCACGTCGTACTGGTCGAGCAGGGTGGTCACGCCGCCGATGCCGGAGGCGATCACGGCGCCCAGGCGTTCGGGCGCGAGCTTGGAGGACTCGTCGGTGGCCGGGGTCTCGAAGCCCGCGTCGGCCCATGCCTCACGAGCGGCGATCAGTGCGAACTGCGCCGAGCGGTCCAGCTTGCGGGCCAGCGGACGGGGCAGCACCTCGCCCGGGTCCACCGCGGTGCGCGCGGCGATCCGGACGGGCAGGTCCGCGGCCCACTCCTCGGTCAGCGCGCCCACGCCGGAGCGGCCCTCCAGCAGGCCCTCCCAGAACGAGGCGGCGTCGCCGCCCAGCGGCGTGAAGGCGCCGATACCCGTGACTACCACGGTGCGGTTTTCAGCGGTCACTGGTTCTTCTTCTCTCACGTGTGCAAGGGGTGGCGGAGGGGCCGTGGGGGAACGGCCGGCCGGGGCTGGGTGCGCCCCGGCCGACCGCAGACAGCCGGACGGGCCGGCCGCGGGTTCAGCTGTTGGCGAGGATGTAGTCCACCGCGTCGCCGACGGTCTTGAGGTTCTTGACCTCGTCGTCCGGGATCTTCACGTCGAACCGCTCCTCGGCGGCCACGACGACCTCGACCATGGACAGCGAGTCGACGTCCAGGTCGTCGGTGAAGGACTTGTCGAGCTCGACGTCCTCGGTCGGGATGCCGGCGATCTCGTTGACGATCTCGGCGAGACCTTCCAGAACCTCGTCCTTGGTAGCCATAGCGGCTGCTCCTCTTCGGGTGTAGACAGCGAGCGGTCCGGCGGACCGTCGCGGGATTTCGGGGGCGTGGGCGCCCGGGGAGGGTGCCTAGGGGAGAGTAACGACTGCGGCGGCGTACACGAGACCCGCCCCGAAGCCGATGATGAGGGCGAGGTCGCCGCTCTTGGCCTCACCGCTCTCCAGCATGCGCTCCATCGCCAGCGGGATGGAGGCCGCGGAGGTGTTGCCGGTCTCGGCGATGTCGCGCGCGACCGGCACCGACTCGGGCAGCTTCAGCGCCTTGATCATGGCGTCGGTGATGCGCATGTTCGCCTGGTGCGGGATGAAGGCGCCGAGCTGGTCGGCGGTGACCCCGGCGGCGTCCAGCGCCTGCTGGGCCACCTTCGCCATCTCCCAGACCGCCCAGCGGAAGACGGTCTGACCCTCCATCCGCAGGGCCGGCCACTTGGCCTCGTCGCCGGCGCCGTTGACGGCGTCCTCCTTGGCGAACGCGGTGTCCCAGGCCTGGGTCTGCGAGATGACGTCGCGCTGCGAGCCGTCCGAGCCCCATATCACCTTGCCGATGCCGGGGGTCTCGGACGGACCGACGATCGCCGCGCCCGCGCCGTCACCGAAGATGAAGGCGGTCGAACGGTCGGAGGTGTCGGTCAGGTCGCTGAGCCGCTCCACGCCGATGACCAGCACGTACTCGGCACTGCCGCCACGCACCATGCCGTCGGCCAGGCCCAGGCCGTAGCCGAAGCCCGCGCAGGCGGCCGAGATGTCGAAGGCCGGGGCGGTGCCGCAGCCCAGCCGGTCCGCGATCTCGGTGGCGATCGCCGGGGTCTGCTTCAGGTGCGAGACGGTCGCCACGATCACGCCGCCGATCTGCTCCGGGGTGATCCCGGCCTGGGCGATCGCCTTGCCGGCGGCCTGCACCGACATCTCGGCGACGGACTCCTCCGGGCCGGCCCAGCGGCGCTCGGCGATCCCGCTGCGGGTGCGGATCCACTCGTCCGAGGACTCGATCCAGTTGAGCACCTCGGCGTTGGGAATCACCCGGACGGGGCGGTAGCCGCCGACGCCGTGGATGCGCGAGTGCGCGGCACCGGTGGCCGGCTTGATCTGGGGCGCTGTCATCCGTTGTTCTCCTGAGCACCGTGCTCGGCGACCAGCCCGCGGGCCTTGTCGAGATCGGCAGGGGTCTTGAGGGCCAGCGTCGCCACGCCCTTGAGGTTGCGCTTGACCAGGTTGGTGAGGGTGCCCGCGGGCGACAGCTCGATCACGGCCGTAGCACCGAGCTGCTGGATCGCGTCCATGCACAGGTCCCAGCGGACCGGGTTGGAGACCTGCGACACCAGGCGGGCCAGCACCTCGGCACCGGAGCCCACCACGCCGCCGTCCTTGTTGGAGACGTACGCCACGGCCGGGTCGGAGACCGCCAGCCCGGGGGCGAACTTCTCCAGGCGCTCCACGCCCGGAGCCATGTGCTCGGTGTGGAACGCGCCCGCCACCTTCAGCGGGATGAGCCGGGCGCCGGCCGGCGGGTCCGCCTTCAGCGCCTCCAGCTGCTCCAGCGTGCCGGCCGCCACGATCTGGCCGCCGCCGTTGTTGTTGGCCGCGGTCACGCCGTGCTCGGCGAGCTTCGCGGCGACGGCGTCCGGCTCGCCGCCGAGGACGGCGGTCATCCCGGTCTGCCGCGCGGCGGCTGCCTCGGCCATGCCCAGGCTCCGCTCGCGGACGAACGCCAGCGCGTCCTCGGCGCTCAGCACGCCGGCCAGCGCGGCCGCGGTGATCTCGCCGACGCTGTGACCGGCCACGCCGCCGACCAGCGAGCGGAAGTCACCGTCCGCGAACAGCACGCCGGCCGTCACCAGGCCGGCGGCCACCAGCAGCGGCTGGGCCACCGCGGTGTCCTTGATCTCTTCCTCGGAGGCCTCGGTGCCGTAGCGGACGAGGTCGAGACCGGCGACCTCGGACCACTGTCCGAGGCGGTCGGCGGCGCCGTCCAGCTCGAGCCAGGGGCTGAGGAATCCGGGGGTCTGAGCACCCTGTCCAGGGGCGACGATTACGAGCACGGTTCAACCCTCTCTCGCCAGGCACCCGTGGGCGGGTAGGCGACGACAACGAAGAAAAGCACGCCGGGTTGTGCAGTCCCTACAGCGCGGTCAGCCCTGGTCGGCGACGGCTCCGAGACGGCCCAGCGCAAGGGCGATGCGCAGGGTGAACGCCGAGCGCACGTCGGACGGAGCATAGCCCGTGACGTCAGTCACACGACGCAGCCGGTAGCGCACGGTGTTGGGGTGGACGAAGAGCATCCGGGCCGCGCCCTCCAACGAGGACGCTTGCTCCAGGTAGACACTCAGCGTCTCCAGCAGTGCCGACCCCGCCTCGTCCAGCGGTGTGTAGATCTCCTCCACCAGCTGCCGCCGGGCCGCCCGGTCCCCGGCGAGCGCCCGCTCGGGCAGCAGGTCGTCGGCCAGCACCGGCCGCGGCGCGTCCGGCCACGCCGCGCACGCCCGTAGCCCGGCCGCCGCGGCCTGCGCCGAGCGCGTCGCCGACAGCAGGTCCGGCACGCTCGGACCGACCACCACCGGGCCCGGCGCGAACTGCCCGATCAACGCCTTCGCGGTGTGCACCGGCTCCTTGTCGCCGCCGACCACCACCACCAGCCGGCGGCCCAGCACGCCCGTCAGCACCTGCAGCTTGGCGTACCTGGCGGCCCGTCGGATCGCCTCGACCACGGCCTCGCTGTCCCCGTCCGGGGCGCTTCCCATCACCACCCGCACCTGGCTCGGCTGGCCCCAGCCCAGCGCCGCCGCCCGCGACAGCACGCCCTCGTCCGCGTCGCCGGAGAGCAGCGAGTTCACCACCAGCGCCTCCAGGCGCGCGTCCCACGCACCCCGGGCCTCCGCCGCCTGTGCGTACACCTGGGCCGTCGCGAAGGCGATCTCCCGCGCGTACACCAGCACCGACTCGCGCATCCCGGCCTCGTCGCCGGGGGCGGCCACCTCCTCGATGGCCTCCTCCATCACCTCGATGGTGGTGCGGATCAGCTCCACGGTCTGCCGCAGGGTGATCGCCCGGGTCAGCTCGCGGGGCGCCGTCCCGAAGACGTCCGTGGAGATCGCCTGCGGCGCCTCCGGATGCCGGTACCACTCGGTGAACGCCGCGATGCCCGCCTGCGCGACCAGGCCGATCCACGACCGGTGCTCCGGCGGCATCCGCCGGTACCAGGACAGCTGGTCGTCCATCCGGGCGATCGCCGCGGTGGCCAGCTTGCCCGAGGACTTCTCCAGCCGCTTCAGCGTCGCCGAGCGCAACTCGGCCCGCTCGGCGGCCAGTCTGCGCTCCTGCGCGGTCAGCCGACCACCTCGCGGAGGGCGCGGCGACTCCCCGGCCGGCGCCGCCTTGCGGGCGGCCGCCTTCTTGTCGGCCTTCGCGCCGTCGGCCCTCGGGCTCTCGGGCTTCGGGCTGTCGGGCTTCGGGCTGTCGGGCTTTGCTGATGCGGCTGGCACAGGAACAAGACTGCCTCACCGCACGCCGTGCTCGTGCACACCCCCCGCCGGTGGGAACCCGGCGCGCCGGACCGCACCGGCCGCCCGCAGCGCCGCACCGGCTACCGTGAGCGGGTGACCGAGACCCGAGACCGCGGCCGTGCCGACCTCCGCCGGGCGCCCGAGCGCTACCGCTCCACCCCGGCCGAGGGCATCGAGACCCGGCACTCCTTCTCCTTCTCCGGGCACTACGACCCGAAGAACACCCACTTCGGCGCGCTGCTCGCCTGCAACGAGGAGACCCTCGCCCCCGGCGCCGGCTTCGAGGAGCACCGCCACCGCGACACCGAGATCCTCACCTGGGTGCTGGAGGGCGCGCTCGCCCACCGCGACGGCGACGGGCACGCCGGGGTCGTCCGCCCCGGCATGGTCCAGCACCTCAGCTCCGGTTCCGGCATCGGCCACACCGAACGCAACCTCGGCGGCTCCGCCGTGCCCGTCCGCTTCGTCCAGATGTGGCTGCAGCCCGACACCTTCGGCACCCCGCCCGCGTACGGCCTGCGGAAGGTCGAACCCGCCGAGGACGGGCTCACCCTGCTCGCCTCCGGCCTGGAACGTGACGCCGCGTCGGACGCCCTGCGGCTGCGCCGCTCCGACGCCGCCCTGTACCTCGTCACCGCCGGCCCGTGGCAGCCGCTGCCCGCGCTCCCCGAGGCGCCCTACCGGTACGTCCACCTGACCGCCGGCTCGCTCGGATACCGGACCGTCCCCGGACCGCACGGCGCCGGCCGCTCCCTCGAACCCGGCGACGCCGTCCGCATCACCGGCGACGCCTTCACCGACCCCACCGCCGGCCCGGAGGGCGCCGAACTCCTGTTCTGGGAGATGCACTCACCGCTGACCTACGGCTGAGGCCGCCGGATCCTCACCAGTCCCCGTGGTCCGACCAGGTGTACCAGGGCCCGGACCGGTGGGTGTAGGTCACGTCGTCCTCCGGAGGCCCGTCCGGCAGGTACGCGAAGCCGGTGCGTTCGAGCAGGCCGCTGCCCGGCACGGTGAACCGGAACCCGCGGACACCCACCGCGGTCACGTCGTCGACCGGGTACGTGCCGAGGTACGACGGCTGCGGCAGCCCGCCGTTGCCGGCCGCCACGTGTCCGGCCCGTTCGGCGAAGGAGCTCAGCGCCGGACGGGCCAGCGCGAACCGGGCCTGCTGCGGCACCTGGAAGTGCAGCAGCACCGCAGTGGCCGCCAGCAGCAGCGGAGGCACCGCCCACCGCCAGTTGCCGGCCGGCCGCACGGCGGCGGCGGGCGCGTCGGAGAACAGCCGGCCGAACCAGAGCACGACGGCGGCTCCGCCGCCCGCGAGCGCCACGAAGGCCATCGCCCAGTCCGCCGCGGGCAGGCTGAACGCCAGCAGCGCCGCAGCGGCCAGGACCGCGCAGCCCGCCAGGACGGAGTTGCCGGGCCTGCGGAGCCGACCGCGGCGGCGCCACAGGGCGGTCGCGGCGGCGACGGGCACGGCGGCGGCGACGAGCGCGGCGATGCAGCCCAGGGCCGCCAGCGCCACCAGGCACACGGCGACCACGGCACCACCGACCGCGACGATCCCGGTCGCCCGCGGCACGGCCGCGACGAGGAGGACGAGCAGGGCGAGCAGGACGGGCCCGCGGTAGCCATGAACCGTCATCAGCTGCCGCATCCGCGACACGGACGTCGAATGCACGACCGATGACCTACCGCAGCCGGGCACGGCCGCGCAAGGCCCGTTCCGGGCACGGGCCGGGTGCCCGCGCGCCCGGAACGGCCCCGTCAGCCCCGGAGTTCGGCGAGGACGGCGTCGGTGAAGAGCGGCCAGACCTCGGCGGCCCAGGGGCCGAAGTCACGGTCCGTCAGGGCGACGGTGGCCACACCGGCGGCGGGGTCGACCCAGAGGAAGGTGCCGGACTGGCCGAAGTGGCCGAAGGTCCCGGGCGAGCTGGTGGTCCCCGTCCAGTGCGGGTCCTTGTCGCCGCGGATCTCGAAGCCGAGCCCCCAGTCGTTGGGCCGCCGGTGACCGAAGCCGGGCAGGACACCGCCGAGACCGGGGAAGGCGACCTCGCGGGTGGCCCGCCGCACGGTGGTCGGGTCGAGCAGCCGCGGGGCCTGGAGCTCCGCGGCGAACAGGGCGAGGTCGGCCACGGTCGACAGGCCGCCCGCGCCGGCCGGCGCCCGGTGCGCGGTGTTGATCAGCGTGGCGTGCATCCCGAGCGGCCGGAAGACGGCCTCCTGCGCGTACTGCGCGAACGGGATGCCGGAGGCCTTCTCCAGGGTGTCGGCGAGGACGTCGAACCCGGCGTTGGAGTAGAGCCGCCGGGTGCCGGGCTGCGCCATCACCCGGTGCTCGTCGAAGGCCAGCCCCGAGGTGTGGGCGAGCAGGTGACGGACGGTCGATCCCTCGGGCCCCGCCGGGTCGTCGAGTTCGAAGACGCCCTCCTCGACGGCGACCAGCGCGGCGTACGCGGACAGCAGCTTGGTCACCGACGCCAGCGGGAAGAGGTGCTCCTGCGTCCCGTGCGCGCCGAGCACCGCCCCGTCCGCGCCCCGCACCACCGCGGCCGCCGCGTTCGGCACCGGCCAGTCCTCGATCATCCGCAAGCTCTGCATGCGCCGACCATAGCCGCCCGCCGGCCGGCGCCGCGTGGCAGGCTTGCTTGGAGTGCACTCCAACTCAGTAGCGTCGTAGCCGTCGCCGACCACCGAGGAGGCCCGTCGTGGCACCGCCCGTCCGCTCCGCGTCCGTTCTCGCCGATCCGCTCGCCTGCACGCACGAGGACGAGCCGGCCGAGCCCGCGCGCAGCGAATGGCACACGATCAGCGAGGTCTCCGCGACCACCGGTCTGACCGCGCACACCCTGCGCTGGTACGAGCGGATCGGCCTGCTCGACCCGGTGGACCGCTCGCACTCGGGACAGCGCCGCTACAACGGCGCCGACCTGGCCCGGCTGGCCTTCCTGGGCCGGCTGCGGCTGACCGGGATGCCGGTGGCGGACATGCTGCGCTACGTGGAGCTGGTCCGGGAAGGCGACCACACCACGGGCGAGCGGCACGACATCCTCGTCGCGCAGCGCGAGGAGGTCCGGCAGCGGATCGCCGATCTGCACGCCACGCTCGCCGTGCTCGACCACAAGATCGACATCTATTCGTCCAGCCTCCCCGGCGACGGCGCGACCGGCCCCTCGGCCGACGCCGCTGCCGCGGACGCACCCGGCAGGAAGCAGAAGAGCGCATGACCCTCCCCACCGCACCGCTCGGCACCAACGGCCCCGTCGTCGGCATCCAGGGCCTCGGCTGCATGGGAATGAGCGAGTTCTACGGCCCGACCGACACCGAGGAGGCGCTGGCCACCCTCGACGCCGCCCTCGACCTGGGCGTCACCCTGTTCGACACCGCCGACATCTACGGCTCCGGCCACAACGAGGAACTGGTCGGCCCCTTCGTCCGCGCCAACCGCGACCGCGTGGTGCTGGCGACCAAGTTCGCCATCGAGCGGCGCGCCGACGACCCGACGTACCGGGGCGTCCGCAACGACCCGGCGTACATCCGCAGCGCGGTCGACGCCTCGCTGCAGCGCCTCGGCATCGACGTGATCGACCTCTACTACATGCACCGCCGCGACCCGCAGGTGCCGCTCGCCGAGTCGGTGGGCGCGATGGCCGAGCTGGTGCAGGCCGGCAAGGTCCGCCACCTCGGACTCTCCGAGGTCACCGGCGCCGAACTGCGCGAGGCGTACGCGGTGCACCCGATCGCCGCCCTGCAGTCCGAGTGGTCGATCTTCTCGCGGGACGTCGAGCGCACCGCGGTGCCCGCCGCCGCCGAGCTCGGGGTCGCCTTCGTGCCGTACTCGCCGCTCGGCCGCGGCTTCCTGACCGGCGCGTTCACCGCCGCCGAGCAGCTGAGCGCGGACGACTACCGCCGCTACCACCCGCAGTTCTCCGGTGCCAACGCGGCGGGCAACGCGGCCCTGGTGGCGCCGATCCAGAAGGTCGCCGCGGAGCGCGGCGTCACGGCCGCGCAGGTCGCGCTGGCCTGGGTGCACCAGCGGGCCGAGGTCCACGGGCTGACGGTGGTGCCGATCCCCGGCACCCGCAAGCGCAGCCGGCTCGCCGAGAACACGGCCGCGGCCGGACTGCGGCTCACCGCCGAGGAGCTCGCCGAGCTGGAGCCGATCGCGGGCCTGGTGGCCGGCGACCGCTACGCCGACATGTCCTCGACCTCGGCCGGCCGCGAGTAGTCCGGAGGGGCGGCCGCGCCCGCGGCGCGGCCGCCCGGAACACCGGGGCTCAGACCGTGCGGCCCAGCCAGGCCGCCATCCGCGCGTACACCCCGGCGCCGTCCGGAACCGGCTGCACCGGGCCGAACGGCACGCCCTCGCCGCGGCCCTCGGCCGGCAGCACCTGCAGGGCGATGCCGAGCACCATGTGCGCCAACTCCTCGTCCAGCGCGGTGCCGGGGTCCACCACCTGCGCGATGTCCCAGGAGTGGGTGACGGCCTCCATCATGTAGCCGCCCACCGCGAGCCGCCCCGGCACCCGTCCCCACGGGACCTCCACCACCCGCTCCAGCGTGGCGTCCTCGCGCCATGCCGCCGCCCAGCGCTCCCGGGCCCGGCCGAACGCCCCCGCCCAGTCGTCGTCCGCCACCGCACCCACCGCGGTGGCCACGTCCATCCCCCGGCCGCCCTCGCCGGTGTACGCGCTGCGGTGCACCCCGCCCACGGTGTGGCCGAGCAGCGCCCGCAGGTCGTACGCACTGCACGGGGTCGGCCGCTCCAGCATCTCCGGGGTGACGGCGGTGGCGAGCTTCTCCAGCTGGCCGAGCGCGCGCAGGTACGGCGGGCGGGGGTCTGCGGTGGTGTCCATGGCACAACTCCTCGTCGGGAGGGACGTTCTGACGCCGGACACTCTCCCCGGGATACCTGACATCCCCTGTCAGGTTTATTCTTCGGCCGGTGAAAGCCGACCGACTGCTGTCGATCCTGCTGCTCCTGCAGACCCGCGGGCGGGTCACCGCCCCCGAACTCGCCTCGCGGCTGGAGGTCTCCGTCCGCACCGTCCACCGGGACGTCGAGGCGCTCTCCGCGGCCGGCGTCCCGGTCTGGGCCGAGCGCGGCCGGCACGGCGGCATCCACCTGCTGCCCGGCTACCGCACCGACGTCACCGGCCTGACCGGCGACGAGGCCCGCGCGCTGTTCGTGCTCTCCGCCCAGGGCGCGCACGAGGCGCTCGGCCTCGGCGAGGCGATCGGCTCCGCCCTGCGCAAGGTGATGGCCGCACTACCCGCACCGCACCGCCCGGCCGCCGAACGCACCAGCGAACGCATCCTGGTGGACCCGGCCCGCTGGCTGCGCCCCGGGCCCGTCGTCCGGGCCGACCTCGGCGCACTGCAGAGCGCCGTCTTCGCCGACCGGCGGCTGCGGCTCGGCTACCGCCACAGCGGCGCGGACGGGCCGAGTGACTACACCCTGGACCCGTACGGCCTGGTCAACAAGGCGGGCGTCTGGTACCTGGTGGCCGACCTGGACGGAGCGCCGCGGCTGTTCCGGGCCGAGCGGACGCTCACCGCCGAGGTCCTCGACGAGCCGGTGCGCCGGCGTCCCGGCCGGCAGCTCGCCGAGGTGTGGGAGGGCCTGCGGGAACAGGTCGAGCGGATTCCCGACGAGGTCGAGGCCGCCGTCCGCATCCGCCGCGAGCGGGCCGACCTGGTGCTGCGCATCCACGCCAACCACGTCCTCGCCCCGGTGCTGCCGGTCGGGGACGGCGCCTGGCTGGAGACGGTGCTCGGCTTCCGGGCGCTGCCCGCGGCCCGCTCCCTGCTGGCCTTCGGCGCCGACGTCGAGGTGGTCTCGCCGCCCGAGGTCCGGGACGAACTGCGCCGGGCGGCCGCCGAGGCGCTCGCCCTCTACGGGCCGAAGGAGAGCGCCTGAACGTGCTTGAGCGGTGGTGCCCCTGGCGGATCCGAGCACCCCGGTCGGCACGGTGCCGCATCCGGATCGCGCAGTTCCCCGCGCCCCTTGCCGTGCACCCTTGACCTCCGAAGACACGCCCCCTACGGCTGGCGGCGGGTGACGTCGCCGTAGTCGCCGAGGGCGATCGAACCGAAGTTGTGGAGGCTCTGGGTGCCGTCCGCGAAGTAGCCGGTGTGGCCGTTGGAGCCCAGCGAGGAGACCTCCACGGCGCCGAACTCCTGCGTCGTCGGGTCCGCGCCGTGGCCGAAGCCGCCGAACTCCAGGTACGGCACGTTGCCGATCCAGTCGGTGGGGTTGCGGGTGGCCCACACCCGCACGCCCGGCCCGAGCTCGGCCGAGGTCTGCACGCCCATGCCCGGGCTGCCGAAGACCACCACGTCGGCCGGGGCCGAGCCGTGGATCGACGGGGCGGCGGTGCCGCAGACCACCGAACCGTAGGAGTGGCAGAACAGCGTCGGCGGGAGGGTGGCGCTGCCGGTCTCCCGCAGCCCGGCCAGCAGTCGCAGCAGCCGCGGCGCCGCGGCCTCGGCCAGCCGCGAGGTCACCGCGTCCGGGCCGAGCCCCGAGGGGGTGACGTAACCGGTCCAGGCGATCACGGCGGTGCGGGTGCCCGGGGACTGCCGGTGCTCCTCGGCGAGCAGGGCCCGGGCCATGCCGGTCACCGAGCGCAGCGGGTCGGCGGTCTGGTCGAAGTGGGCGAGGTCCGCGTCCGAGCCGGGCACCAGCACGGAGATCCGGTCGGCGGTGGCGAGGTCGCCGTACGCCTCGCTGACCAGTCCGCGGCCGCGCGGGTCGAAGGCGAGGATCTGCCGGCCCGGCTTGAGCAGCCGCTCGGTGTCGTCGGCGCGGACGGAGGCGGCCGCGCGCTCGACCGGGGAGAGGCGGTGGTCGGCGGCGCGCTCGCGGGCCCGCTCGACCTCCTCGGTGACCGCGATCCGGTTGGCGCGGTAGCGCAGGGCCACCGGGACGCCGTCGAGGTTGCCCACGACCAGCGGATACACCTCGGCGAGGCGGTCCTGCTCGGCCTCGCTCAGGCCGGCGAAGAAGGCGGCGACGGCGGGCGCGTCCGCGGTGGCCGGGTCGGGCAGGGCGCGGCCGAGCGACTCGTCCTCGACCCAGGCGGCGCTGCCGGCCGGCGGGGTGGTGATCGCCACCTGCTCGTTCGAGGCGGCGGCCTGGGCGGCGGCCGCTCCGGCGTCCAGCAGGACGGCGGAGGCGGCGAAGGCGCCTATCAGCATCCGCTTGACCCGCCTGCGCTGCATGGGCGTACTCTCCCTCGGGCCGGTGGCCGTGACAGCGGGCGGGGCCCGACGGTGGTACGACTGCTGTGCCAGCCAGGGTAGAACGCCCGAGCTGGGGGTGAGCAGAGTCTAAACCGTGGGATGGGTCACACCGAAGAGGGACCTGGCGTGGCGTCAGGTTGCCCGTTCGGCGTCGAACGTCCGGACCGGTCGCTCGGGCGCGGTGCTGCGCCAGGCCTCGGTGACCGGCTCGCGCAGCTCGTCCACGGTGACCCGGCCGAGCTCGACCCACCGACCCGCAGGGTCACCTCGGTCTCCCGGGTGAGCCGCTCGGTCGCCGAGGGCAGGGCGAGACCCGTCTCCAGGAATTGATCGAACGTCACCGTGCCGCAAGCCCGGAGGTGCCGGGTGGCACGCCCCTGAGCGCCGCTCGGGCCCCCGCGCCCCCTGGTGGGGTGCTCGTGACCCCTCAGCTGCGCCAGGGGCCGGCGAGGGCGGGGCCGAGTTGGTCGAGGTGGCGCTCGATGATGGCGATCATGCCGTCGGGTCCGGCCGCGTGGGCGGCGGTGTCGGCCGTCCACGACAGGTGGGAGACCCGGATGACGGCGCCGAAGGCGGCGGCGAGCACCCGCGGCCGGACGTCGGTGGCGGGGTCGAGGCCCTCGCGTTCGGCGAGGATCGCGGTGACCACGCCCTCCTGCTCGATGGTGCGCCGCAGGTGGGCGGCGAGCAGCATCGGCGTGGACTCGATGAGGTCGATCAGCTCCAGTGCGGCCTGCACGCCGCCCGGTCCGCTGCCCTCGTCCCGGCTCATCACCTGCCAGGTCTGGGTGATGGAGGCCCGCATGGCCTGCAACGGCGTCTCCTCGGCGGGCCGGCGCCGCAGGCACTCGACGAAGTAGTCCTCGGCGTCGGCGAGGACGGCCAGCGCGACCTCCTCCTTGTTGGCGAAGTACCGGAAGAAGGTGCGCTGCGAGACGTCCACGTTGGCGGCGATCTCGTCGACGGTGGTGCGGGCGTAGCCCTGCCGGAGGAAGAGGCCGTGGGCGGCCGCCACGAGGGAGTCCCGGGTGCGCTGCTTCTTCCGCTCGCGCAGTCCGAGGACCCGGCAGTCGGAGGCCGGCTGCCCGGTGCGGGAGGGGGTGAGCGGCAGGGCCATGCAGGGCGCCTTTCCTGGCAGAGCGGGACGGATACCACGATAGCGGTTCTGCCAAATGTCAGCGCCAGACGTACGACATGAATTGCCGAATGTCAGTAGCTGACATAATGTTCCCGCGAGTGGCGCCGCCGGGGCCGGACAGCCGTGGGGACGGGTGGGCCCGCGGCGCCACCTCGCCACGTCCGCAGCACGTCACCCTCGTCTCGTCCGAAAGCCCGGAGGGCACGCATGAGTTCGTCCGTCGTCAAGACCGGGAAGGCGGACGCGCCGTCGCGGTCCGCCGGCACCCCGCCGACCGGCTCCCGGGGCCTCCAGGGCCACCCCTGGCTGACCCTGCTGACCGTCGCGGTCGGCGTGATGATGGTGGCCCTCGACGGCACCGTCGTCGCCATCGCCAACCCGGCCATCCAGGCCGACCTCGGCGCTTCGCCCGCCGACATCCAGTGGGTGACCAGCGGCTACCTGCTGGCGCTGGCGGTCTTCCTGATCACCGCCGGCAAGATCGGTGACCGGTTCGGCCACAAGTCGACCTTCCTGGTGGGTGCGGCCGGCTTCGCCGCCACCTCCGCCGCGATCGGCTTCGCCGGCAGCATCCGGACCGTCATCCTGTTCCGCGTGCTGCAGGGCCTGTTCGGCGCGCTGCTGCAGCCCGCCGCGCTCGGCCTGCTGCGCGGCGCCTTCCCGGCCGAGAAGCTGAACATGGCGATCGGCATCTGGGGCGGCGTGATCGGCGCCTCCACCGCGGCCGGCCCGATCGTCGGCGGCCTGCTGGTCGAGCACGTCAACTGGGAGTCGGTCTTCTTCATCAACATCCCGGTCGGCCTGATCGCCCTGGCACTCGGCCTGTGGATCCTGCGCGACGTGAGGACCGAGAACGCCGCGAAGTCCTTCGACGTCCCCGGCATCGTGCTGCTCTCCGGGGCGATGTTCATGCTGGTCTGGGGCATCATCAAGGCCCCGGTCTGGGGCTGGGGCGACCCGGCGACCCTGGTCTTCCTCGGCGGCGCCGTCCTCGCGATGGCCGTCTTCGCCTTCTGGCAGACGAAGGCCAAGGAGCCGCTGATCCCGCTCAGCCTGTTCCGCTCGGTGCCGCTGTCGGCCGGCACCCTGCTCATGGTGCTGATGGCCTTCGCCTTCTTCGGCGGCGTCTTCTTCGTCACCTTCTACCTGCAGAACGTGCACGGCATGGCCCCGGTCGACGCCGGTGTCCACCTGCTGCCGATGACCGGCATGATGATCGTCGGCGCCCCGGTCGCCGGTGCCGCGATCGGCAAGCTCGGCCCGCGCATCCCGATCGTCGCCGGCATGCTCTTCACCACCGCCGCCATGCTCGGCATGTCGACCCTCTCCACCGACTCCGGCACCGGCGTGATGTCGCTCTGGTTCGTGCTGATGGGCCTGGGCCTGAGCCCGGTCATGGTCGGCGCCACCGAGGTGATCGTCGGCAACGCCCCGCTGGAGCTGTCCGGCGTGGCCGGCGGCCTGCAGCAGGCGGCCATGCAGGTCGGCGGCAGCCTCGGCACCGCCGTGCTCGGCGCCGTGATGGCCTCCAAGGTCACCGACGTGCTGCCGGAGAACTGGGCGAAGGCCGGTCTGCCGCCCGTCCGGGGCGCCCAGGCCGAGGGCCTCAACCAGGCCGCCCAGCTCGGCATCGCCCCGCCCGCCCCGGCCGGCACCCCGCAGCAGGCGGTGGACGCGATGGCGAACGCCGTCCACACCTCCTTCGTCAGCGGCATGTCACTCGCCTTCGTGGTCGCCGCCGTGGTGGCGCTCGCCGCCGCCGGCCTCGGCCTGCTCACCAAGCGCGGCGCCAACGACGCCGGTCCGGCCGTCCACATCTGACGCCCGAGCAGCCCGCGCACCACGGCCCGTCGCACCACCCACGCACCCGGTCGGGAGTCCGCTCCCGGCCGGGTGCGCTGCGTCGCCGTCCCGCCGCTCCCGGTCGCCGGGCCGGGGCACCGGGCCCAGACTGGGAGCCGGGCGGGGCCGTCCGGCCGGAGCGGCGGGACGGATTTTCTGACGGGGCACAGGGGACGGCGATGGACCCAGCGGACAGCGGCGGGCCCCCGGCGGACGGCGGGGCGGACGACTCGAACGGCACGCACGGCACGGGTGACGCGGGCGGCGCCGACGGCCGTCTGCTCGCGGGGCGCTACCGGCTCGGGCGGCGGCTCGGCCGCGGCGGCATGGGCACGGTCTGGGTGGCCCGGGACGACAAGCTCGCCCGCCAGGTCGCGGTCAAGGAGCTGAGCGTCGCGGGCCTGCCCGAGGAGGACCTCGCCGCCGTGCGGGCGCGGATGGAGCAGGAGGCCCGCGCGGCCGCGATGCTCAAGCACCCCGGTGTGATCACCGTGTACGACGTGCTGGAGGAGGCCGGCCGGCCGTGGATCGTCATGGAGCTGATCGACGGCCGCTCGCTCGCCGAGGTCGTCGCCGAGGAGGGCACCCTGCTGCCCAAGGACGCCGCCCGGATCGGCGAGCAGGTGCTCGCCGCCCTCGACGAGGCGCACCGCAACGGCGTGCTGCACCGCGACGTCAAGCCCGCCAACATCCTGCTGGAGCGCGGCGGACGGGCCGTCCTCACCGACTTCGGCATCGCCGTGCTGGCCGGCGCCCCCGGTCTGACCCGCACCGGCGACATCGTGGGCTCGCCCGACTACGTGGCCCCGGAGCGGGTCACCGGCCACCGGCCCGGTCCCGAGTCCGACCTCTGGTCGCTCGGCGCGACGCTGTACGCGGCGGTCGAGGGGCAGTCGCCCTTCCACCGGACGACCACCATGAGCACCCTGCAGGCGGTGGTGGCCGACCCGCTGCCGGAGCCGCGCAACGCGGGCCCGCTGGCGCCCGTCCTGGAGGCGCTGCTGCGCAAGGACCCGGCCGAGCGGCCCACCGCCCCCGAGGCCCTGGCGATGCTGCACGAGCTCGCGGGAGGCCGGCCGCGGGCCGTGCAGGCGCCCACCGAGCGGGCCACTCCCGTCCTCGGCGTGCCCACCGTGGCGACGCCGCCGACACCCGTCCCCGCCCCGGCAGCGCTGTCCGCGGCCGCCCCGCCGTCGGGGGAGCCGACAGCCGCGGAACCGCCGCAGGAGCCCGCCGACGGGGCCGGGCCGACGCGCGGCCGACGCCGGGCCTGGCTGATCGCCGCAGCCCTGCTGGTGGCGGCGGCACTGGCCGGCGGCGTGGCCTTCGCCCTGCTCGGCGGCTCGGACGAGCCCGACACCTCCTCGACCGCCGGTTCCCCGACCGCGACCGCCCCCACCGCGACGCCGACGCCCACCCTGACCCCCACACCCACCCCGACCCCCACGCCCACCCCGACGCCCACCCCCACGCCGAGTCCGACACCCAGCCCGACGCCCACGCCCACGCCGGCCGGCACCCCGGCCCCGGCGGGCTTCCGGTGGAGCGACGACCCGGCGGGATTCCGGGTGGCCGTGCCGCAGGGCTGGACCCGCAGCGAGTCGGGCGGCCAGATCGACTACTCCCCGGACGGCGGCCTGCACCTGCTGCGCTTCGGCGTCGCACCGGGTGCCGCCCAGTCGCCCGAGGCGCACTTCCTGGAGCTGGAGCAGACCGTCTCCGCCCAGCCCGACTACACCCGGGTCGTCCTGCAGTCGAACGTCTACCGGGGCCGCGAGGGCGCGCTCTGGGAGTTCACCTCCACCGACCGGCAGGGCAACCCGCGGCACGCGATCGACCAGGCGTTCATCGCCCCGGACGGCACCGAGTACGCGATCTACGCGGCCTCGCCCGAGGAGGACTGGACGGTCGCCCGGCAGCAGTTCTCCACCGTCCTGAACACCTTCACCGTGACGTGAACGACGTGGCGTGAACCGGACGGCGTGAGCCGGGAACGCCGGAGGGCCGGCCACCCCCTGCGGGGCGGCCGGCCCTCCGGACCGGATTCAGCGGATCAGGCGTCGCCGCCGGCCGCACCCGGGTCGGCCGAGGCCACGTCGAGCAGCTGGTAGCGGTCGATCGCGGACTTCAGCACGCTGCGCTCGACCTTGCCCTGCTTGGCGAGCTCGGTGAGCACCGCGAGGACGACCGACTGCGCGTCGATGTGGAAGAAGCGACGGGCCGCACCGCGGGTGTCGGCGAAGCCGAAGCCGTCCGCACCCAGCGACTGCCAGGTGCCCGGCACCCAGCGCGAGATCTGGTCCGGCACCGCGCGCATCCAGTCGGACACCGCGACGAACGGGCCCTCGGCGCCCTGGAGCTTGGCGGTCACGTACGGGACGCGCTGCGGCTCCTCCGGGTGGAGCAGGTTGAACTCCTCCACCTCGACGGCGTCGCGGCGCAGCTCGTTCCACGAGGTCGCGGACCACACGTCGGCCTTGACGTTCCACTCCTCGGCGAGGATGCGCTGGGCCTCCAGGGCCCACGGCACGGCCACGCCGGAGGCGAGGATCTGCGCCGGGATCGCCCCGGCCTCGCCGCCCTTGAGCCGGTACAGGCCCTTGAGGATGCCGTCGGTGTCGACGCCCTCCGGCTCGGCCGGCATCTTGATGGGCTCGTTGTAGACGGTGAGGTAGTAGAAGACGTCCTCGCCGTTCGGGAACTCCGCGCTGGAGCCGTACATCCGGCGCAGGCCGTCCTGCACGATGTGCGCGATCTCGTAGCCGTACGCCGGGTCGTACGCGACGACGCCGGGGTTGGTCGAGGCCAGCAGGTGCGAGTGGCCGTCGGCGTGCTGCAGGCCCTCACCGGTCAGGGTGGTGCGGCCGGCGGTGGCGCCGAGCACGAAGCCGCGGGCCAGCTGGTCGGCCATCTGCCAGAACTGGTCGCCGGTGCGCTGGAACCCGAACATCGAGTAGAAGACGTACACCGGGATCAGCGGCTCGCCGTGCGTCGCGTAGGACGAGCCGGCGGCGATCAGCGAGGCGGTGCAGCCCGCCTCGGAGATGCCGTCGTGCAGCATCTGGCCGGTCGGGGACTCCTTGTACGCCAGCAGCAGCTCGCGGTCGACCGACTCGTAGGTCTGGCCGAGCGGGTTGTAGATCTTGGCGGACGGGAAGAGCGAGTCCATGCCGAAGGTGCGGTACTCGTCCGGCGCGATCGGCACGAAGCGGTTGCCGATGCCCTTGTCCCGCATGAGGTCCTTGAGCAGCCGGACGAACGCCATGGTGGTGGCGATGGTCTGGTTGCCGGAGCCCTTCTTGACCGCCTTGTACGCGTCGTCGCCGGGCAGCTCCAGCTTGCGCGGGCGCACCTTGCGGGTCGGCACGTAGCCGCCGAGCTCGCGCCGGCGGTCGTGCATGTACTGGATCTCCTCCGAGTCGCGACCCGGGTGGTAGTAGGGCGCGTAGCCCTCGTCCAGCTGCTTGTCGGTGATCGGCAGGTGCAGGCGGTCGCGGAAGCGCTTCAGGTCCTCGACCGTCAGCTTCTTCATCTGGTGCGTCGCGTTGCGGCCCTCGAAGTTCGGGCCGAGCGTCCAGCCCTTGACCGTCTGGGCGAGGATGACCGTCGGCTGGCCCTTGTGCTCGCGGGCGGCCTTGAACGCGGCGTAGACCTTGCGGTGGTCGTGGCCGCCGCGGCCCAGGTGCTGGATCTCGTGGTCGGACATGTTCTCGACCATGGCGCGCAGGCGCAGGTCGCCGCCGAAGAAGTGCTCGCGGATGTACGCGCCGGTCTCGGTGGCGTACGTCTGGAACTGGCCGTCCACCGTGGTGTTCAGCTTGTTCACCAGGACGCCGTCGCGGTCCTGCGCGAGCAGCGGGTCCCAGCTGCGGTCCCAGACCAGCTTGATCACGTTCCAGCCGGCGCCGCGGAACTGCGACTCCAGCTCCTGGATGATCTTGCCGTTGCCGCGGACCGGGCCGTCGAGGCGCTGCAGGTTGCAGTTGACCACGAAGGTCAGGTTGTCCAGGCCCTCGCGCGCGGCGAGCGACAGCTGGCCGAGCGACTCGGGCTCGTCCATCTCGCCGTCGCCGAGGAAGGCGTAGACGTGGCTGTCGGAGGTGTCCTTGATGCCGCGGTGCTCCAGGTACCGGTTCATCCGGGCCTGGTAGATCGCGCCGAGCGGGCCGAGGCCCATCGACACGGTCGGGAACTCCCAGAAGTCCGGCATCAGCCGCGGGTGCGGGTAGCTGGAGAGGCCGTAGGGGGCCTTCGACTTCTCCTGGCGGAACGCGTCGAGCTGCTGCTCGGTGAGTCGGTCCAGCAGGAACGCGCGGGCGTAGATGCCGGGGGAGGCGTGACCCTGGAAGAAGATCTGGTCGCCGGACTCGCCCTCGGCGTCCTTGCCGCGGAAGAAGTAGTTGAAGCCCACGTCGTACAGGGACGCGGAGGAGGCGAAGGTGGCGATGTGGCCGCCGACGCCGATGCCCGGGCGCTGCGCCCGGGAGACCATCACGGCCGCGTTCCAGCGGGTCGCGTTGAGGATCTTGCGCTCGATCTCCTCGTTGCCGGGGAAGAACGGCTCGTCCTTGGTCGCGATGGTGTTGACGTAGTCCGTGCTGCGCATCTCGGGCACGGCGACACGCTTCTCGCGGGCGCGCTCGATCAGGCGGAGCATCAGGTAGCGGGCGCGCTCACGCCCCCGCTCGTCGATGGCCGCGTCGAGCGACTCCAGCCATTCCGCGGTCTCCTCGGGATCGAAGTCCGGGACCTGACTCGGAAGGCCGCCAATGATGATCGGGTTGCGATCGGATCCGGAAGCCACGCTGTTCCTTCACTGTCGGTCGAAACTGAGGTGTGTCGCGCCGCCTCCATCGTGTACCGCGACTCGGAGATCCGTCATCTCTACCGATCGGTAACCGTTCCGCCTGGTGGGCGGGCCGGTCGGGGGGTGGTGCGGGGGGCGTCGTCGCCCGTCCTGCGCACCCCCGGTTGTGGTGTTACGAAGAGGTGGTCCGACCTGGGTCCCTCCCGCCCGGAAGGGCGGTCGGGCTGAGGGCCAACAGGAGACTCTACGCCCGCCGGAGCGGTGACCCCGAATGCCGTTCGCATCTCGGGCACGTGTGCGGCGGGTGCTGGACCTGGGCCGGGGGTCGAAGCATGATTGGTCGGGGCAGAAAAGGGCAAACGGGTGTGATTCCCAACACATCACTCGGCGTGTCCCCCTTCCCCACGTCAACCTTTGGGTGGGATCGGGTGTCGGGTACTTGCGCGAACCGCCGCGCACGTGTGGACTACGCCCACAGCCTCGGCATGGACGCCGAGCCGAATACTGGAGGTTATTCCCGTGAGCGCGACCGCGGACCCCGCGGACAAGTCCAACCCGGCAGCTCGTCTCGGCTTCGAAGAGGGCCAGATCATCCAGGAGCTCGGGTACGACGAAGACAGTGACCAGGAGCTCCGCGAGGGCATCGAGTCCATCACTGGCACCGATCTCGTCGACGAGGACTACGACGACGTCGCCGACGGCGTCCTGCTGTGGCACCGCGAGGAGGACGGGGATCTCACCGACGCCCTCGTCGACGCGCTGGAGTACCTCGCCGAGGGCGGTCTGATCTGGCTGCTGACGCCCAAGACCGGCCGTGACGGCCACGTCGAGGCGCACGAGATCGCCGACGCCGCCAAGACGGCAGGCCTGTCGCAGACCAGCTCGGTCGCGATCGCCAAGGACTGGGCCGGCACCCGCCTGGCCACCCCGAAGGCCGCGCGCTCCGGGAAGCGCTGACCTACGGAACGACCGTCGAGGGCCCCGCTGGAGCATCCTCCAGCGGGGTCCTTCGGCATGCCCCGCCATGTTGTGGCTGCCGCCGGTGCGGATGTTCACCGAGGGCGGAACCATGGGGCCGGGCCTCCGCCCATCTCACCCGAACGGCCGAAACCACCCGGACGGATGCGAGGATGCCCCTGTCCCGAGGCCGCGCTCCGCGGCCGCGGCACCACGACGAGGAAGGTCCCATCCATGGCCATCGAGGTCGGCACCCAGGCTCCGGACTTCGAGCTCAAGAACCAGCACGGCGAGCTCGTGAAGCTCTCCGACTTCCGGGGCGAGAAGAACGTCGTCCTGGTCTTCTACCCGTTCGCCTTCACCGGTGTCTGCACCGGCGAGGTGTGCGCGATCCAGAAGGAGCTGCCGCGCCTGCAGAACGACGACGTCCAGGTGCTGGCGGTCTCCAACGACTCGCCGTTCACGCTGCGCGTCTTCGCCGACCAGGAGGGGCTGGACTACCCGCTGCTGTCCGACTTCTGGCCGCACGGCGAGGTCTCCCGCGCCTACGGCGTCTTCGCCGAGGACAAGGGCTGCGCGGTCCGCGGCACCTTCGTGATCGACAAGGCCGGCGCCGTCCGCTGGTCCGTGGTCAACGGGCTGCCGGACGCCCGCGACGAGCAGGAGTACCTGGCCGCCCTCGGCGCGCTCTGATCGTCGGGGACGCCCCGCCCGGGCCCGGCGCGTTCGGACGGTTGTCCGACGCGCCGGGTTTTCCTGGCGGACCGGTGGGGAACCCGGCACTACGATCGGGCCGTTGGCAGGACGGGTGCCCCGCACGGGGTTGCCCGGACCTGCACCACCGGGGGCACCGGCACGTGCCTCCCGCACCTTTGGAGGACTAGTGGGTGTCAGCCTGAGCAAGGGCGGCAACGTCTCCCTCACCAAGGAGGCCCCTGGCCTGACGGCCGTGATCGTCGGCCTCGGCTGGGACGTCCGCACCACCACCGGCACCGATTTCGACCTGGACGCCAGCGCCCTGCTCTGCACCGACCAGGGCAAGGTCCGCTCCGACGCCGACTTCGTCTTCTTCAACAACCTCACCAGCCAGGACGGCTCGGTCGAGCACACCGGCGACAACCTCACCGGCGAGGGCGAGGGCGACGACGAGCAGATCAAGGTCAACCTCGCCGGCGTCCCGGCCGAGGTCGCCAAGATCGTCTTCCCGGTGTCGATCTACGACGCCGAGAACCGCCAGCAGAACTTCGGCCAGGTGCGCAACGCCTTCATCCGCGTGATCAACCAGGCCGGCGGCGCCGAGATCGCCCGGTACGACCTCTCCGAGGACGCCTCCACCGAGACGGCGATGGTCTTCGGCGAGCTCTACCGCAACGGCGCGGAGTGGAAGTTCCGCGCCATCGGCCAGGGCTACGCCTCCGGCCTGCGCGGCATCGCGCAGGACTTCGGCGTGAACGTCTGACCGCGCGGGCGGCTGCATACTCTTGGCCGGGGCCGGTACGGGTGCACTCCCGTACCGGCCCCGGCCGCTGCGTGTCCGCGGCGGTGCGGGCAGGTAGTTCAGGAAGTTCAGGCCGGTGTGCGGGATCGCGCGACGGTGCGGGGGCGTAGATCTGGGGTACGTCCCGTCGTGCCGGTCGCAGGCCCGAGCCGGCCCGGCAGAGAGGCCCCGGGGACGGGGGGACTGGGAGGAAATCCAGATGAGTGTCACGCTGGCCAAGGGCGGCAACGTCTCGCTGACCAAGGCCGCGCCCAACCTGACGCAGGTGCAGATCGGACTGGGCTGGGACGCCCGTTCGACCACCGGCGCGCCGTTCGACCTGGACGCCAGCGCGCTGCTCTGCGGCGGCGGCCGGGTGCTCGGCGACGAGTACTTCGTCTTCTACAACAACCTGCGCAGCCCGGAGGGGTCGGTCGAGCACCAGGGCGACAACCTCACCGGCGACGGCGACGGGGACGACGAGGTCGTTCAGGTGAACCTCGACCTGGTGCCCGTCCAGGTCGACAAGGTCGTCTTCGCGGTGTCGATCTACGACGCCGAGGCCCGGATCCAGAACTTCGGGCAGGTGTCCAACGCCTACATCCGCGTGGTCAACCTGACGGACGGGCGCGAGATCGCCCGCTACGACCTCACCGAGGACGCGTCCACGGAGACCGCGATGATCTTCGGCGAGCTCTACCGCTACCAGGGCGAGTGGAAGTTCCGCGCCGTCGGTCAGGGCTACGCCTCGGGCCTGCGCGGCATCGCCCTGGATTTCGGCGTAAACGTCCAGTAAAGTCCGCCGCCGAAAACACGCCCGTGGACATGAAATCGAAAGGTAACTGACCCCGTGTTCCTCCGCACATTCGGATGGTCCTTCGCCATCACGATCGTCGGCCTCATCGCAGCCGGCCTGATCTGGGGGGCCGAAGGGTTCGGCGTCGTGCTGATCCTCTCGATCCTCGAGATCTCCCTCTCGTTCGACAACGCCGTCGTCAACGCCACCGTCCTGAAGCGGATGAACGCCTTCTGGCAGAAGATCTTCCTGACGGTCGGCGTCCTGATCGCGGTCTTCGGCATGCGCCTGATCTTCCCGCTGCTGGTGGTCGGCCTGACGGCCCACCTCGCGCCGGGCACGGTCATCGAGCTGGCCCTGGACTCCACCAAGACCTACAACGGCCAGACCTACGCCGACTACCTCGAGGCGGCCAACCCGGCCATCGCGGCCTTCGGCGGCATCTTCCTGCTGATGATCTTCCTCGACTTCATCTTCGAGGAGAAGGACTTCAACTGGCTGCGCTGGCTGGAGAAGCCGCTCGAGAAGATCGGCAAGCTGGACGCCCTCTCCTCGGTCATCGCGCTGGTCGTGCTGGCCGTCTCCGCCCGCCTCTTCGCCGCCGAGCACGCCGAGACGGTGCTGCTGGCCGGCCTGATGGGCCTCGCCACGTACCTCGCCGTCAACGGCCTCTCGGGCGTCTTCGAGTCCGGCCTGGAGGCGCAGGAGGAGGCCGAGGAGGAGGCCGAGAAGACCGGCAAGTCGATCGTCCAGGTCGGCGGCAAGGCCGCGTTCTTCCTCTTCCTCTACCTGGAGGTCCTGGACGCGTCGTTCTCCTTCGACGGCGTGGTCGGCGCCTTCGCCATCTCCCAGGACATCTTCATGATCACCCTGGGTCTGGGCATCGGCGCCATGTACATCCGCTCGCTCACCGTCTTCCTGGTCCGCAAGGGCACCCTGGACGACTACGTGTACCTGGAGCACGGCGCCCACTACGCGATCGGCGCGCTGGCGCTGATCCTGCTGGCCTCGATCGAGTACCACATCCCGGAGCTGGTCACCGGCCTGATCGGCGTCGGCTTCATCGGTGCGGCGCTCGCCTCCTCGGTGGTCCGCAACCGGCGCGAGCAGGCGCTGGAGACCTCCGAACCGGAGACGACCTCGGTCTGATCCGGGCGCGGTCACGGCGAAGGGCCCCGCACACCTCGGTGTGCGGGGCCCTTCGTGTCGCCGGTGCGTCGCCGGGGGGACGGCGTCGCCGGGGTCAGCCGAGCTGCTGCTCGATCGCGCGGAGCTTGCGCTCCAGCGAGTCCAGCTTCGGCATCGACAGGGTGTCCTCGTCCAGCGTCAGGTCGATGCTGGAGGAGCTGCCGACGGCGGCGCGGGGGCGCCGGCCGGCGGTGAGGGCGGCGGGCTCCAGCGCGGAGGGGCCGACCTTGGCCATCGGGTCCTCGTCGGCTAGGGCAGGCTCCGTAGCGGAGGACTCGCCCGCACCGGCCGCGGTCAGCGCCGGCACCTGGCGGCCGCCGCGCGCCCGGGAGAGCACCCCGCCCTGCGAGCGGGCGATCGCCTTCAGCTCGGCGCGCTCGCGGCGGTCCGCCGAGCGGGCCCGCAGCTTCGCCTCCTGCTTGGCCTGCCGCTCCTCGCGGACCTCGTCGACCGCCTCGTCCAGGCTGCGCACGTTCTCCAGCAGCATCAGCGACCACGCCGCGTAGGTCTCGCGGGGCGCCCGCAGCCAGCGGACGATGCGGATCTGCGGAAGCGGCCGCGGGATCAGGCCCTGCTCGCGCAGCGCCGCCCGGCGGGTCTGCTTCAGTGCCCGGTCGAACAGCACCGCGGCCGAGATCGACATGCCGGCGAAGAACTGCGGGGCGCCGTCGTGGGCACCGCCGCGCGGGGCGTGCACCCAGTTGAACCAGGCCGAGGCCACCGCGAACAGCCAGACCAGCAGGCGCGAGCCGAGCGCCGCGTCACCGTGGCTGGCCTCGCGCACGGCGAGCACCGAGCAGAACATCGCGGCACCGTCGAGGCCGAACGGGACGAGGTACTCCCAGCCGCCGGACAGACCCAGGTTCTCCTGGCCGAAGCCGACCAGGCCGTGGAAGGAGAGCGCGGCCGCGACACCGGCGCAGCAGAACAGCAGCACGTAGGAGGCACCGCCGTAGACCGCCTCCTTGCGGCGGCGGCGCTCCTCGCTGCGCTCCCAGGAGTCGGTGTTCTCGTCGGCCTTGTTGTTCTTGACGCGCAGCACGGCCACCAGGACGGCGGTGAACAGCAGGGCTGCGCCGCCGATGACGGCCCATACCAGCTGTATGGAGGAGAGGTTCATCGTGGGTCGGGCCTCGAACTTCCGCAGGACGGGGGGATGGAACGCGGTCGGGCACAGGAGGCGGCCCGGGCGGGTCGGGATCCTGACGGGGCGTCGTGGACGCCGCCGCACGGGACGTCGGGGACTCCTGTGCGGCACCGACCTTAGCGCGTCCGACGGCCCGGCATGGTACGGGAGGCGGCGATCGGCCGCCAGGCGGAGGACTGACGGTGGCTCATCGTCGTCGGTGGGGTATGGCTCTGATGGGACGATACGAGCACGGTGCACGACGGAGGGCGATCACCGGCCGGACGGCCGGGAGAGGGGGAGGGCGGACGCCATGGTCTCGGTCTGGGAGTTCCTCAAGGGGGACCGCAGAGGAGTGGACTCCGGGGGGCAGTTCAAGGTCACGCTGACCAAGTCCCAACCGCAGCACGCGCTGACCGGTGCGGCGGCGACCACCGGGTATCTGTACGTCAACCTGCACTGGACCACCCGGTCGGCGGATCGCCCGTCCGGGGGTGGCGGTCTGCGCAACCTGTTCGACCTGCGGAACCTGCGTCCGATGGCGCCGCAGTCGCTGGACCGGGCGCCGGTCAGCGTCGACCTGGACCTGGCCTGCATGTACGAGTTGGCCGACGGCAGCCGCGGGGTCGTCCAGCCGCTCGGCGGCTACTTCGGCGACCTCAACCGGCCGCCGTACGTCAAGCTGAGCGGCGACGACGTCTACGGCGCCCCGTCCGGCGAGACGATGTACGTCAACCTGGAGAAGAAGGACCAGTTCCGGCGGCTGCTGATCTTCGTCTACATCTACGACGACACGCCCGCGTTCGGCCACACCCACGCCACGGTGACGATTGTGCCGCAGACCGGTCCGCGGATCGAGATCAAGCTGGACGAGCGGGCGCCGGCCGCGCGCTCCTGCGCGGTGGTGCTGATCGAGAACTCCGGCGACGGCCAGCTCACCGTCCGCCGCGAGGTGCGCTACGTGCACGGATTCCAGTCGGATCTGGACCGGCTGTACGGCTTCGGCATGCAGTGGCAGCGCGGCTACAAGGGCCCGGCCGGCCCGGCGGCCTGATCCGGCCGGACGCGTCCGGGGGCGCGCCGTGCGGACGGCGCGCCCCCGGCGGTCAGCGCGGCTGGAACTGCGGGCCCTGCGGCGGCAGCGCGAAGCCGGGCGCACCCGTCGGCTGCGGGGCCGGCTGCTGGGCGGCCTGCTGGGCCTGTGGCTGTGGCTGTGGCTGGGGCTGCGGGGCGGGCTGCTGCTGCGGGTACCCGTAGCCGGGCGCCGGCTGCTGCTGCCCTTGCGGGTAGCCGTACCCCGGCTGCTGCTGGGGGTAGCCGTAGCCACCGGGCCGGGGCTGCTGGGGCTGCTGTGGCGGGTAGCCGTACCCGCCGGCCTGCGCGGCGGACGGCTGCGGGTAGCCGTACCCGGCGGGCGCCGGGGCCGCAGGGGTGCCCACCGTCGGCGGGGTGCTGGGCGGCGGTGGCGCCGGGGCCGCCTGGGGAGCGGCCGGTGCCAGCGTGTAGATGTCCGGCTCCTCCGGCAGGTCGGCCGCGGGCACGGCCGGCTCGGGCGCCGGCGGGCCGTCCACGGGCGGCAGCGCGTCCGCGACCTCCTCGCCGTCCTCGACCGCGATGCCGTAGTCGGTGGCCAGCCCGCTCAGGCCGGTGGCGTAGCCCTGGCCGACCGCCCGGAACTTCCACCCGCCCGCCCGCCGGTAGAACTCGCCGGCCACCAGCGCGGTGACGTCGCCGCTGTCGGTGACGGGGAACTCGGCGAGCGGATCGGCGCCCTCACCGGCCGCGACGTCGAAGACCAGCACCCGCAGCCGCGGCACCGACGGGAAGGAACCCTCCTCGGAGGAGCCCGCCAGCACCACCCGGTCGACGTCCTCGGCCAGCCGGCCGAGGTCGATCTCGACCGCGTCCGACACCTCGTCCCCGGCACCGGCCTGCTGCTTGGGCAGGTGGCGCACCAGGCCCGAGGGATGCCTCGGCTGGTTGTAGAAGACGAAGTCGGCATCCGAACGGACCTTGCCGTCGGCGGCGACCAGCAGCGCGGAGACGTCCACGTCGGGTGCGCCGGGCGTCGCCGACCAGCGCAGCACGGCGCGGACGGCGGCGGCCGTCAGCGGGATGTTGGCGCCCTTCGCCATCACGTGCGTCATGCCCCAATCCTGCCCGGCCCCGCCCTCCGCGGACAATGCGGGCCGCCACCGCCCCGGAGGGGGGTTTTGTGTCGCACCGGGTAACCTTCCGAGAATTCGATGTTTCAGGTCTTTGCAAAGCCCTGAAGGACCGTACGATTAGCGGCCAACGGCTCCCGGTACACCACCCACCTCGGCGAACGCGACGCGGCGGACGCGAGGGCGACCGCGCCGCCCCCACCCGCGAAACCATCGGGCCCCGCTGTTCGTCCCCGTTGTCGGGACGTCAGCCCAATCCGGCCCGGTGACCGGGCCGCCACCACGATTGCAGGGAGTGCAGCTTGCGCCACTTCGGCCACCTCGCCGACGACGTCCGCGAACGGCTCTTCCTGCACCAGCCGGTCGACTTCGACCTCGGCAGCGCACCCTCCGTGCTCTCCACCGCGCTCGGCGCGACCCTCTACAGCCCCGCCACCCGCAGCACGCTGGCCGCCGACATCCGCAAGCAGGCCGCCCGCGGCGTGGTCTCCATGGTGCTCTGCCTGGAGGACGCGATCGCCGACCACGAGGTGCCGGCCGCCGAGGAGAACCTCGTCGCCCAGCTCGGCGCCCTCGCCGCCACCGGCGCCACCGGCCTGCCGCTGCTGTTCGTGCGGGTCCGCGCCGCCGCGCAGATCACCGACCTCACCGCACGGCTCGGCCCCGCGGTGCGGCTGCTGGCCGGCTACGTGGTGCCCAAGTTCACCGAGGAGAGCGGCGGCGCCTTCCTGGAGGCGCTCACCGCCGCCGAGGAGCGCTCCGGCCAGCGGCTGTTCGCCATGCCGGTGCTGGAGTCGCCCGAGCTCGCCCACCTGGAGACCCGCCGCGAGCAGCTCTTCGCCGTCGCCCGGCTGCTCGACAAGCACCGCGAGCGCATCCTCGCCGTCCGGCTCGGCGTCACCGACCTGTGCTCCGCGTACGGACTGCGCCGCTCGCCCGACCTCACCGCCTACGACGTGGCCCTGGTCGCCGGCGTCATCGGCGACGTGGTCAACGTGCTCGGCCGCGCCGACGGCACCGGGTTCACCGTGACCGGCCCGGTCTGGGAGTACTTCCCGGTGCAGGAGCGCATGTTCAAGCCGCAGCTGCGCCGCACCCCGTTCGCCGAGGCGCACCCGCCGGCCGACGGCGTCCGGCAGCGCATCATCGAGCACGACCTGGACGGGCTGATCCGCGAGATCGAGCTCGACCGCGCCAACGGCCTGCTCGGCAAGACCTGCATCCACCCCAGCCACGTGCCCGCCGTGCACGCCCTCTCGGTGGTCACGCACGAGGAGTACTCCGACGCGCAGGACATCCTCAGCCGCGACGGCGGCGGGGTGCTGCGCTCCGCGTACACCAACAAGATGAACGAGGCCAAGCCGCACCGGGCCTGGGCGGAGCGGGTGCTGCTGCGCGCCGACGTCTTCGGGGTGGCCCGCGAGGACGTCAGTTTCGCCGAGCTGCTGGGCGCCTGCCTCTGCGGCTGACCCCGCCGTACCCCGGGCACCCCTGCGTACCCTGGGCACCTTTGCACGACCGCACGACCGCACCTCTGCACGACCGCACCACCGAAAGCAGGAGCCTTGACCGCACAGCACCCCGCCCCGGCGCCGTGGACCGGCCAGTGGGTCACCGACCGGCTCGGCATCGGGCTCACCGGCTCGCCGGAGCTGCGGGAGCTGATCGGGCTCGCCCTGCGCCGCAACCCGCGCCGCGCCCACCTGCTGGTCTCCCACGTGCTCGGCAAGCACGTGCCGCAGCTCCCCGCCGTGGTGCACGGCGCCGGACTGGAGCTCGGCCGCCGGGTCCGCGAGCTGCTCGGCCCCGAGGACGCCGCCCGGGCGGTCGTCCTCGGCTACGCGGAGACCGCCACCGCGCTCGGCCACAGCGTCGCCGACGGCCTGGACGCCCCGTACCTGCACTCCACCCGCCGCCCGGTCGACGGCGTCGAGCCGGTCGGCGGCTTCGAGGAGGAGCACTCGCACGCCACCTCGCACCTGCTGCTGCCCGAGGACCCGGCGCTGCTCGCCGGCGACGGGCCGCTGGTCCTGGTCGACGACGAGTTCTCCACCGGCAACACCGTGCTCAACACCGTCCGCGCGCTGCACGCCGCGCACCCCCGGGACCGCTACGTGGTGGTCGCCCTGGTCGACCTGCGCACCGGGGCCGACCGGGAGCGCCTCGACAAGGCGGCCGCCGAGCTCGGCGCCCGCCTCGACCTGGTCGCCGGCGCGGTCGGCGGCGTCCGGCTGCCCGCCGACGTGCTGGCCCGCGCCCAGGAGATCGTCGACGCGCAGCCCGCGCCCGCACCGCTGCCCGACGCTCCGCTCGCCCCCGTCCACCGGGCCGAGCTCGACTGGCCGGCCGACCTGCCCGACGGCGGCCGGCACGGCTTCACCGCCGACCACCGCCGCCGCCTCGACGCCGCCCTGCCCGGCCTCGCCGCCCCGCTCGCCGAGCAGCTCGCCGACCGCCGCCGCATCCTCGTCCTCGGCTTCGAGGAGCTGATGTACGCGCCGCTGCGCCTCGCCGGAGCGCTCGCCGACCGGCTCGGCGGCGAGCGCGTACGCTTCTCCACGACGACCCGCTCGCCGGTGCTCGCCGTGGACGACCCGGGCTACGCGATCCGCACCCGGCTGGCCTTCCCGGCCCACGACGACCCCGCCGACCGCTCCACCGAGCGGTACGCCTACAACGTCGCCCCCGGCAGCGACCCCGCCCGCCGCTTCGACGCGATCGTCCTGGTGGTCGACACCCCCGGCGACACCGCCGCCCTGCACGAGGGCGAGGACGCCCTGCTGCGCCAGCTGCGGGCCGTCACCGACCAGGTGGTGCTCGCCGTTCTCCCCGCGTACCGGCCCGGGTCACCCCGCTGACGCCTCCGTCCCCCACCATCGACAGCGCACCTCCCCACGTAAGGCGACCATGACGACCACCCTGCCCGCGCCGCTGTTCGGCCCCGCGTTCTCCTCATACCCGGCCGAGGACGTGACCTGGCTGCTCAAGGACCTCTCCGGGGTGGCGCTGGAGGCGCCGACCGAGGAGCGCGAGGAGGCCGTGCAGTCCGGCGGCGCCCACTACGCCGAGTCGCTGCCGATCGAGTACCAGCCCAGCCCCGAGTACCAGGAGCTGTACAAGCAGGCGCTCGCCGCCTCCGGCGAGCGGATCGCGCTGGCCGTCGGCACCGTCGCCGAGACGCTGCTGCACGAGCGCGGCCGCGGCCTGGTGCTCGCCTCGCTGGCCCGGGCCGGCACCCCGGTCGGCGTGCTGATCCGCCGCTGGCTCGGCTTCGCCCACGGCCTCGACGTCCCGCACTACACCGTCTCCATCGTGCGCGGCCGCGGCATCGACCCGGTGGCGCTGCGCCACCTCGCCGCCCACCACGACGCCGGCTCGGTGGTCTTCGTCGACGGCTGGACGGGCAAGGGCGCCATCACCCGCGAACTCTCCGAGGCGCTGCACGGCACCGGTTTCGACCCCGACCTCGCGGTGCTCGCCGACCCCGGCCGCTGCGTGCGCACCTACGGCACCCGGGACGACTTCCTCATCCCGTCCGCCTGCCTCAACTCCACCGTCTCCGGCCTGATCTCGCGCACCGTGCTGCGTCCCGACCTGATCGGCCCGGACGACTTCCACGGCGCCAAGTTCTACCGCGAGCTCGCCGTCGCCGACGTCTCGAACGACTTCCTCACCGCCGTCGCCGCGCACTTCCCGGCCGTCCGGGCCGCGGCCGTCGCGGCCGCCGACGCCCTCGCCGCCGAGGACCGCACCCCCACCTGGGAGGGCTGGGCGGCCGTCGAGCGGATCAGTGCCGAGTACGGCATCGACAACGTCAACCTGGTGAAGCCGGGGGTGGGCGAGACCACCCGCGTCATGCTCCGCCGGGTGCCCTGGCGAGTGCTGGCCCGGCGCGGTGCCGGAGCCGACCTCGACCACGTCAGGCTGCTCGCCGCACAGCGCGGCGTCCCGGTGGAGGAGGTGGACGACCTGCCGTACTCCTGCGTGGGCCTGATCCACCCCCGCTACACCCGCGGGGCGACCGGCGCCGACGGCACGGCGGTGCACACCGCCGAGGGCGGCGAAGTTCTCACGAAGGAAAGTTGATGCCGAATCAGCAGCCGAGTCAGTTCCTGGTCGCGAGCGACCTCGACCGCACCCTGATCTACTCCAACCGGGCGCTCGCCCTGGACGTGCCGGACCGGCTCGCCCCCCGGCTGCTCTCGGTGGAGGTCAACGACGGCCGGGCGCTCTCGTTCATGACCGAGCAGGCCGCCGAGCTGCTCGTCGAACTGACCCGGCTCGCCGTGTTCGTGCCCGCCACCACCCGCACCCGGGCCCAGTACGAGCGGGTCAACCTGCCCGGCCCGACGCCGGGGTGGATCCCGAAGTACGCGATCTGCGCCAACGGCGGCCACGTGCTGGTCGACGGCGTCTGGGACCGCGACTGGCACGCCGAGGTGCGCTCGCGGCTCGCCGCCGCCAGCGCCCCGCTCGCCGAGGTCGTCGAGCACCTGGCCATCTCGGCCGACCCGGAGTGGACGCACAAGCGGCGGGTCGCCGAGGACCTCTTCGCCTACCTCGTCGTCGAGCGTGCCGACCTGCCCGAGGGCTGGCTGGAGGAGCTCACCGGCTGGTGCGCCGAGCGCGGCTGGACGGTCTCGCTGCAGGGCCGCAAGGTGTACGCGGTGCCGGCCCCGCTCACCAAGAGCGAGGCCCTCGCCGAGGTCGAGCGCCGGACGGGTGCGGCCACCGTGCTGACCGCCGGCGACTCGCTGCTCGACGCCGAGCTGCTGCTCGCCGCCGACGCGGGCTGGCGGCCCGGCCACGGCGAACTCGCCGACACCGACTGGGCGGCGCCCGGCGTCACCGCGCTCACCCAGGTCGGTGTCGCGGCGGGCGAGGAGATCGTCCGGCGGATGCTGGAGCGGGTGCGGGCCGGGGCTGCCGTCCGCGCCTGAGCATCGTGCCCGGGGCCCGGCCGTGTGCCGGGCCCCGTTCCGTTCCGGCCTTGTTCCGTTCGGGCCTTGTTCCGTTCGGGGGGTCAGCCGCAGCAGCCGCCGCCGCAGCAGCCGCCGCCACCGCTCGGGGCGGGGGCCACGGCGGCGCCGCCGCCCGCGGTGCCGGTCACGGCGACGGTGGAGAGCAGCTTCACCGTGTCGGCGTGGCCCTCCGGGCAGACGGCCGGGTCGTTGGCCTGGGCCATCGTGCGGCGGAGTTCGAAGGTGGCTCCGCAGGAGCGGCAGCGGAAGTCGTAGCGAGGCATAGCGGCAGGGTACCGAGGCGGCAGCTCAGACGGCAGTAGCGACCGGTTCGGGCCGCTGACCCCGCTCGTCCCGCCCGCCCCGCTCGTCCCGCCCGCCCCGCTCGTCCCGCCCGCCCCGCCCGGTGGCTTCCGGCCGGTCCCGCTCCGGCTTGGGCCGGACGTAGACCTGCTTGCGGACCCGGGCGACCACCGAGCCGTCCTGTGCCAGCACCTCGGTGTCGAACCAGACCAGCGCCTTGCTGCCGTCGGCCGTCAGCTCGCGGATCTCCGCCAGACGCTCGTCGGTGAGCACGAACTCGGCGGTGATGTCGCCGCGGCCGGGGGAGACGAAGTCGATCTCGGCGGCGCTGTCCCACACGTAGTAGTCCGGGCCGAGGTTCTGCATCACCAGCAGCATCCAGAACGGGTCGGTCATCGCGAAGATGGAGCCGCCGAAGTGGGTGCCGACCCAGTTGCGGTTCAGCCGCCCGAGCCGCAGCCGGACCTTCGCGCTGCGGAAGGCGTCGTCGACCGCCAGCACCTTGATGCCGGCGAACAGGAACGGCGGCCAGAGGTTGATGCCACGCCGGAAGGTGGCTGCGGAGAGCGTGCGCTTGCGTGCCATGGGCGCGACTCTAGCACTAAGTTACTGGTCGGTAATGTGTGCTGGGTCACGCCCCCGGCGGTCCGTCAGCGCGGCCCCCGGATCATCGCCACCACCCCGGCCGCGGTCTCCCGAACCGCCGCCAGCTCGGTCAGGAAGTGCCAGTAGTCCGGGTGCCGGCCCGCCTCCTCCAGTGCCGCGACCGCCCGGTCCAGCCGCGCCACCGCCGCGTCCAGCGGCGCCGCGTGCCGCGGATCCGGGGTCTGGCGTCCCGTCATGGCCAGGCGCTGGGCGTCCCGCAGGGCGAACCGCGTCCGCTCGATCTCCTTGTGCGGGTCGTGCGACACCTCGTTCAGCTGCCGCAGCCGGTCGTTGACCGCCGTCACCGAACCCTCCGCCGTCTCCAGCACCGCGCGCACCGTCCCGATCGCGCCGGTCGCGTCCGCCCAGCGCTGCTCGTCGCGGGCCCGCGCCGCCTCGTCCAGCTTCCGCGAGGCCGTCGCCACCGCCTCCGCCGTCTGCGCAGGCACCTGTTGCAGGTCCTGCCAGCAGGAGACCGAGAACCGCCGTCGCAGCTCGCTCAGTGCCGGCTCCACCGTGCCCCCGCGCGTCTCCAGCGCCTGCACCCGCGTCCGCAGGCTCGCCACCCGGCGGTCGATCTCCTTCGCCCGCTGCGGCAGTTGCTCCGCCTGGTCGCGGACGGCCCCGGCCCGCCGCGCCACATCCTCGGCCCGCTGCAGGGTCGCCTGCACCCCGTGCCGGGCCACCCCCTCGTTCATCCGGGTCAGCTCCGGGCCGAGCTCCGCCAGCCGCGCCGCCAGGTCGTCCGCCTTCAGCCCGGCCGACCGCACCTGCTCCAGCGCCGTCGTCGCCGCCAGCAGCGCCTGCCGGGCCTTCTCCACCGCCGGCGTCACCCGGATCAGCTGCGACTCCGCGTGCTGCACCAGCGGCTGCAGCCGCTGGACGAAGGAGTCCAGCTCCGACCGTTGCGCCTCCAGGTCCCGCTTGGCCTGGTCCAGCTGGCGGCGGGCCCGACCGGCCGCGGAGGAGTCCAGCTCCGGATCCTCCAGGTCGTACGCGTCCAGCGCCGACAGGTAGCCGACGGTCACCTCGTTGATCCGTCCCGTCAGCGCCTGGAAATCGGCCTGCGCCCGGCCCGCCGCGGCACTGTCCTCCGCGGAACGGATCGTCTCCAGGGCGAGCTGGGCGTCGCGCTGCGCCGAGTCGAGTTCGTAGAAGGTCTGCTGCGCCGCATCCCGGGCGGCCACCGCCTCGGCCCGCGCTCCCTCGCCCCGACGCCACCAGCCGCCCCGCCCGCCGCCACCGCCGGCCACCCTCACCACGCGCTCCCTGCTGCTCGTACGCCTGATCCAGGCCCATTCTTCCCGATCGCCCCCACCGCCCGGGACCCGCCGTCCGACGCCATCCGGACGGTGGCGGCGGGCAACCCCCCGGACCAGGTACGCTAGGCCTCCGTCGTGCACCCGGGGACCCCGTGTGCCGCGGCACGGGCGCATAGCTCAGCGGTAGAGCGCCGCCCTTACAAGGCGGATGTCGGCGGTTCGAAACCGTCTGCGCCCACCGGCTGTGACCAGCGGAAAAGCCCCGGACGAGGAACGCGAAGTTCCCCGCCGGGGCTTTTGACATCCAAATCTGACATCAACGGCGCTAGCGGCGCTGACGCAGCAGCCTGTCCATGTTGGCCAGGGCGTCCCGCTGGGAGTCCTGGGTGACGTGGGCGTAGACGTTCATCGTCAGCCCGATCTGGCTGTGGCCCAGGATCTCCATCACGATCCGCGGCGAGACCCCGCAGGCGACGAGCAGCGTCGCGGTGCCGTGCCGGGCGTCGTGCATCCGCACCACCGGGACGCCGGCCGCCGCCGCGATCCGCCGGAACGACCGGTAGACGTTGGTCGGCTCCACCAGCCGCCCCGTCCGGGTGGTGAAGACGTAGTCGCTCTCCTGCCACTCGGCGCCGGCCAGATGCCGGAGGACGTCCTGCCGCATGCGGTGCCAGCGCAGGGCCACCACGCAGATCCGGGGGAGCGGGATCGGCCGGCGCTTCCCGTTCTTCGTCGTGCCGCTGTACAGCTCGCCGCCGATCCGCTGGACCTGCTCGCGGACCACCAGGGTGCGGTTGTCGAGGTCCACGTCCGACCACCGCAGGCCGACGATCTCGCCCCGGCGCATGCCGAGCGCGATGGCCAGGACGAACGCGGCGTAGAGCGGATCGGTGCGGGCCGCCGCGAGGAAGGTCAGGGTCTCGTCCAGCGTCCACGGCCGGGACTCCTTGCTCACCACCCGGGGCGGCGGCACCATCATCGCCACGTTGCGGCTGATGAGCTCGTCCCGGCAGGCCGAAGTGAGTGCCGTCCGCAGAACCTTGTGGGACTCCTTGGCGGTCGCGGCACTCGCCCGCTCCGTCACCTTCGCGAGGAAGAGCCGGACGTCGCGGGGACTCAGGGACTCCAGCCCCTTCGATCCCAGCAGCGGGAGCAGGTAGAGCCGGACGTGCATCTCGTACTTGGACGCGGTGGTGCGCTTGCACTGCGGCTTAATGAAGTGCTCCAACCAGTAGGGCAGCCACTCGGAGAGCTTCGCCGAACGGGTTGGGGTCGGGATGCCCTGCTGGTCACGCTCGACCAGCTCGCGGCGCTTGTCGTCGCACTCGTCCCAAGTCTTCCCGTAGACGATTTTGCGGGCCCGGGTGCCGTCGGGCTGCGGCACGTAGACAGCCGCCTGGTAGCGGCCGTCCTTGCGCTTGGTCACCGTGCCGGCACCGTTCGGGTTGCGCTTGGGCATCAGGCGTTTTCCTCCATCTTGGTGCGGATGTAAGCGGCGAGGGATTCGGCCGGGATGCGCCGGCAGCGGCCCTCGGAGAAGGTGGCGAGCTTCTTGGCGCGGATGAGGTCGTAGACCTTGCTGCGGCTCATCCGGAGGGCGGTCATGACCTCGGGGACGGTGAGGACTTCGGGGATGGCGGTGGCCAAGGGTGGGTCCTTCCCGGTGTCGGGCGGAGGGTGGAAGGGCGCGCGTGTGTCCTAGGTGGGGATTTCTGCGTCACCGCGTCATCGGCGTCACTCGGGCCTTTGACCTGCGGTTTTGCGTGGCTTGATGGCCGGGGGTGCGTCACCGGTGCGTCACGGGCTGCGTCACCGCGTGACGCAGGTGACGCAGCGATGACGCAGCAGCCGCCGTCTGCGTCACGGCTTTCCTCGCAGGTCAGGGGCCGTTTTCCAGCCCGCGTGACGCAGGTGACGCAGCGTCTTCCCTCTTAGGACAAAAGAGGGGCTGTCTGTTGTAGTTCGGCGCCCGCGCAGCGAGAAAGAAGGAGCCGCTGCGCGGCGCGACCTATGGACGGCCTCGCCGAACAGCAAGAGGAGCACCCCCCTCGCGGGCGCCGGTGCTCCTCTTGCCGTTCGTACGAGGCGGTGCGGGTCAGAACAGCGGGACCCGTTCCTGCGGGGGCGCAGGGGCGTGGCGGGTCATTTCGAGGTACCGGCCCTCCCTGGTTCGGCCGGTGTCGATGAGGACACCGCGGGCCGCCAGGGTGGGCTGGAGGCGCTTGAGCCGGTCGGAGAGAACCTTGCCGGTGGTCGGCCAGCCCTTCGGCACCGCGCGCAGGTCGTCGCCGGCGTAGAGGCGGCTGAGGCAGGCCAGCCACTCGGTGGAGGTCATGCGCTGCGCCCCGCCGGGCTCCATGGTGTCGGCGTGCTGCAGGACGGTCTGCGCGAGCAGGTCGCCCTCGATCACGTCGTCGTTCAGGTCGTCCAGGCTGGCCCGGTAGGCGGCCAGCGCCCCCAGACCGGTCGCGGCGTCGAGCTGCGCGCACAGGTGCGCGAAGTCCGCCATCCGCAGGTCGGTCGGGGTCTCCGCCTGCGCCGCCCGGACCTTGACCGACAGGTCGAGCAGCGAGCCGAGCACGATGGGCAGCACCTCGGCGTACTCCGCCCACAGTTCCGCCTCGGTCCGGCGCACCCGGGGCCGCTCCAGCCGCAGCGGCAGGAGCCGTTCGGCGAGGTCGGGCCGGATGACGCCGACGTCGATGCCGGTCAGCAGCAGGGGCCGGCGGTAGCTGACGCGGAACACGTCGCCGTCGGTGAACAGGGCGCGCTTGACGCTCTCGGCGCCGGTCACGATGCAGCACATGGCGTCGGAGAGGTCGGGGGTCATGTGGGAGAGGTTGTCCAGGGCGGTGACCCATCCGGCCGCGACCGCCGCGATCAGATTCTCCTCGTCCTTCGGCGCCCGGCGCAGGTCACCGCTCATGCCCTCGATGATCCGCACCAGCATCCGGCCGCCGGTGGACTTGCCCGCGCCCTGCGGCCCGGTGAGGAACGGGGCCGGCACCGGCACGGACGGGCCGAGGCAGCCGATCAGCCACGCGATGGCCAGGCACTCGGTCGCGGCGTTCGCGAAGTTGCACAGCCGCAGCAGCAGGTCGATGCCCTTGCCGTCGGTGTCCTTGGCGGGCACCGGGAGTTCGCCGGTGAGCTGGGTGCGCCGCCAGCAGACCTCGCGCGGGTCCGGGACGGCGAGGTCCCAGCCGTCCGGGTGGATCCGCACCGACAGGCCGTCGGCACGGCCCAGGTCCAGCCACGTCGCCCCACCGGACCCGGGGGCCACGCGGATGTGGACCGGCTGCACGTCCTCCGCGAGGGCGAGCGCTTCAATCAAGTCCAACGCCTCCTTGAGCGCGGTGCCGTTGAACACGCCGACCCCGTCCCGGTACATGCCGACGATGAGTTCCTGGCGGTGGCTGCCGGTGGTGCCCTGGGAGCGGATCGGGCGCGCGACCGGGTGGCCGTTGCGCTGCGCGTACACGGTTCCGTCCGCGGTGCGGAAGTACCGGAAGTGCGCCTGTGCGTACTCGGCGATGACCTCGCGCGCCGGGGTCTTCTCCTCCTCGGCCACGATCACATCCCCAGCCTGTGGAGGGCGTTGGCCCACGCGTCCGCGCAGTGCCTCGGCGATTCGCCTTTGGCCTGGGCGGCGGCGAACAGCCGGGCGGTGTGCGCCTCGGTGAGGCAGCCGCATCGGCCGTGCGTCGAGAGCACCGCGAGGAAGGCCGAGAACACGGTCGCGTGCACGGCGCTGGCGGCCTGGGCGATGCGCTGTTCGGCCATGGCGATGCCGCGTTCCAGGAAGGCCGGGCTGCGGTGCGGGCACCTGCCACCCCCGGCCGGGGCGGACGCCGTGACGGCGGCCGGCCGGATCGGGGCGGGCTCGCGCACCACCAGGGCGCGGACCACCTCGGGCAGGGTCGTCAGGGTGCCGGTGCCGGTTCCGAGCCACCGGGCGTAGGACATCAGCGACTTGACGTCCACACCCGGGCGCACGGCGTTGGCGGAGGGCATGGTGCCGCGGTAGATCCAGTGCTCGCCGCGGGTGGTGCGTACGACCTGGGTGGCGGGCAGGTTGGCGTCCGCCCAGGCGATGGCGTCCGTGTTGTCGAGGTCTACGACCGTGAGTCCGGCGCCGCCGGGGTGGTAGGCCACAGCGGCGGACTCGCGCCAGGCCCGACCCCACACGCGCGAGATGAGGACGTCGGGGTCGGTGGTGGCGGCGGCCCAGCCGTGGCACGGGGCCAGGCAGGTGCAGGGGCCGGGGTTCTTCATGTTCGGCCGCCCGCCGCACGCGTTGTCCGCGCACCGCGGGCAGTTGCCGAACGGCACCTTCCCGGCCCGCAACGGCAGCACGGGCACGCCGGACGCGGCCAGGGAGAGCGCGGTGGGCAGGTGCTCTCCCCGAATCATGGTCGGTTGGGTCATGCTGGATGTCTCCAGTTCTCTGAGGGTGCTGGATGGGCGGCGGCCCCGGTCCTGGCCGGGAGGGGGCCGCCGCTGTCGTTCGCCGTGCTTTCGGCGCAGACGTGCCGCCCGGGCCGCCCGCCGCGATCGGCGGGCGGCCCCGGGGTGGCCATGCGGGTCAGTCGCGGGGGTTGCCGTACTTGGCGTCCCAGCGGGCGATGGCGTCGTTCTGGATGCGGTCGGCGCGGGCCTCCAGGCGGGCGGTGTTCTTGCCGCGGTTCTCGGCGCGCACGACGCGGACGCCGATGAGGAACAGGCGGGCGGCGTCGGTGAGGTTGTCGGCGCCCATCTGTCGCGGGTCGAGGTAGGTGCGGGGGTCCTTCTTGGCCATGGCGGTGTTCTCCCTGCTGGGTTAGGCGGCGCGGCGGTCGGTGGTGGGGAAGGGCAGGACGGTGGCGAGCCGCACCGGCTCCGCGGGCGCCGCCTCGGGGGCGGGCTCGCCACCCCGGGGCGGGGTGCCGTTGTCGACGGCGGCGCGTGCGGCGGCGGCGGATTCGGCGAGGACGGTGCGGACGGCCGCGGAGTCGGTGCGCCAGCCGCGCTGGGTGGTCAGGTAGGCGGCGGTGCCGGCGAGGCCGGGGCCGAACAGGACGGCGGCGGTGACCAGATCGGTGGCGTTCACGGGGTGGTGCCTCCGTTCGCGGTGGTGGTGGCGAGGACGTCGAGCAGGTCGGTGCCGAGCAGGGCCAGGCGGTGGGTGATGGCCTGCCAGGAGTCGTGGTCGATGTGCATCAGGGCGGCGAGGGCGGCGGCGGGCTGGTGGTCGGCGGCGGCGGTGAGGGCTTCGCGGAGGTGGACGGCCGCGAGCGGCCGGATCACGGGCTGGGCCATGGGTCGGTCCCTTTCACGGGGGCGCCCGGCCGGGGCCGGGCGGCGGGTGGTTAGGGTGCGCGCATGCGGACGTCGCGGGTGGTCTGGGCGGTGGTTTGTGTCGACGGCGTGCTGGATTTCCTGTCGCGCCACTACGGGTGGTCGCTGAACGTGCAGGCCGCCGTCGCGTTCCCGATCAATTTCGTGGCCTGCATGGTCGTTGCGGCCCGCCGCGGGCGGCGCTGAGCAGGCGCGCGGCTCAGTGCTGGGCGAGGGCGTGGACGGCGGCGGTGAGCAGGGCGTTGACGGGGCCGGCGAGGCCGGTGGAGGCGGCGGTGAAGCCGGACAGCCAGACGACGGTGGCGGCGCCGGGGCCGAGGCGGCGGAAGTACAGGAGCGCACCGGAGGCGGCGGCCATCAGGAGCGCGGCGGACACGGTGATGAGCACGGCGGTTCTCCCCTCGGGATTCAGTGGTGGGCGTCGTCGCGAATGCGGCGGGCGGCCGTCCGGGCGGCGGTGGTGTGGTGGTGCAGGCGGCGGCCGATCCGCAGCCGCCGGCCGGTCGCCTGGCAGCGGCGGCAGGGCTTCGGGCGGCGCCGCATGCGGCCAGTGGGCATGAGTAGGCCGGTGCCGGTGCACCTGCGGCAGCGGCCGAACGGGCTCACCCAACACACCAGGACGTAACCGAGAGTCACGGCGAGTAGGCAGGCGAGTGCCAGGGCGGCGGGGGTCACGACGGGCCCTCCCGGGGCGGTTTCCAGGGTTTGTCCAGGTGGGCCGCTATCCGCTAGCGGCCAGCTCAGGGCGGGGATGGGGTGCTAGCGGGGGTGCTACCGGTAGCGGGCCCACCCGCTACCGGTAGCACCATTGCGTGGGGGTCAGGCGGACCGCTGTCCGTCACGGCGCGTGATGGCCTCCGTGATGCGGTCGCGCTCCACCCCGCGCCGGTTGGTCTGCCGGCCCTCCACCCGACGGGAGATCTGCACCGTCTCCACGCCGTGCGGCTTGAGCGCGGCGGCGAGCTGGTCCGCCTCCCAGCCGCCGTAGCGGTCCTCGTCCAGGGCGGCGAGCGCGGCGACCAGCGTCTCGGACCACACCTTGGCCTCCCCGGCGGGCCAAATGCTGATCAGGTCGTCCAGGATCCCGCCCTGGTTCTTCGCCCGCTCCGGCATCTCGCCCGCGGCCACCCCGGTGAGGGTTCCGGCGGCGATCCGGGCGGCGCGGGCCCGGTCCATGATGCGACCGGCGGCCGGGCCATCCAGGTAGTAGGAGCGGACGATCTGCGCGTCGGTCGCGGCACCCACCAGGTAGCCGATGCCCTTGTCGTTCGCGGTGAACGAGGTGGCCCGCAGCCCGTTCTTGTAGCTGGAGGTGCCGAGGACCATGTCGTTCTCGGTCTGGCCCATCACGCGCAGGCAGAACCGGATGCCCACGTTCGCGGAGACCCCGGAGGGCAGGGACTTCACGTCCGGGCGCTGGGTGGCCAGCAGCAGGATGACGCCCATGGCGGGGCCGCGCTTGATGATCGCCTCGGAGAGGGTGCCGGCCTCCTTGCCGTAGCTGTCGTGGGAGTACAGCTCCTGGCACTCGTCGATGATCAGCACCAGCGGGTGCAGGCCCAACTTCCGGTCGGCGGCGAGCTCGGGGGTGACCTTGTTCTCCGGGCGGCGCTCCTTCGGCAGCGAGCGGATGACCGCGGCGCGGCGCTCCAGCTCCTTGTACACGTAGCGGAGGGAGTGGACGGCGCCTTCGATGGTCTCGTCGTCGGCGCCGGAGCCGTAGTCGGCGGCGACCTTGGCGGCGTCCTCCAGGTCACCGGTGCCCTTCAGCTCCCACACGTGCAGTTCCGCGGTCGGGTCGAGCGCGGCGGCGAGCATGAGGACGCGGAGGGCGAAGGTCTTGCCGAAGCGGGGCATGGCGCCGATCAGCACGTTCGCGAACATCAGCAGCATGCTCACCGAGCGGCCGCGCTGGTCGGTGCCGAACGGCAGCGGCTTGAACAGGCTGATCGTCCCCGCCGTGGCGAGCGGCCAGGCGGGGGCCTTGGTCTGCGACATGTCCTGGTCGCCGACCCACAGCATCAGGCGGCCGGCGTGCTGGTCGTGCACCGGCTCCGGCCACACGCACCCGAGCGGGCGGCGCAGGCCGGAGGCGAGGCGGTCGCGCTTGTCGATGATGTCGATCGCGGTCACGCCGTAGGGGAGGTCGATGTCGGCGCGCCAGCCGTTGCCGTCCCGGGTGATCGGGGCGACGAACTTGATCCCGTCGCCGCCCTTGGCCATCGCCTTGTTGATCTCCGCGATGCCCATCGCCCCCAGCGCGCGGACCACGATGTCCGAGGTCAGGCGCTGCACCTTGGTGGCGACGACCGCCCGGTCGATCAGCGGCTGGTCGGCCTGCCCGCCCGCGCAGCCGAGCGCCAGGGCCGCGGCGGTCGCCAGCGCGAGGGTGGTCCAGCCCGGGGTGGCGACCAGCAGCACCGCCGTGAACGCCACCCCCAACACGGAGGCGAGCAGGAGCATGACGCCGCGGGCGCGGACCCGGCGGTCCCGCTGCCGAGACAGGATCAGGTACTGCTCGACGTCTTCCCGGCGCACCGACGCCGCGCGGACCGGGCGGCCCTCGGCGTCGGTCACCCACCGGTAGGTGCCGCCGACCAGGCGGGCGGTGCCGCGCGGGGCGCGGCCGAGCAGCTTGGCGGCGTAGAGCGGGGAGCGCACGGCGTGGTAGCCGGTGGTGTGGGCCATGTTGCCGCCCAGCCAGCGGGCGTAGGAGACGAGTTCGGCCTTGGAGCGGGCCCACGCGGGGATGATCGGGCGGCGCTTCGCCCCGCGGGCGGTCGCCATCCGGTCCACCGCGCCCACCTGGTCGCGCGGGTTGCGGGAGTCGACGTACACCGGCGGCAGGCCGTCCTCGTCCACCTCGGCGGGGCGGCGGTCGGCGCGGGCCTTGTCGAAGTCCAGGACGGTCGCGCCGATCGCCCGGTTGCCGGCCAGGTCCGCCTCCAGGGCGGCGAACAGGCCGTCCGGGTCCTCCGGGTTGTGCGGGTCGGGCGGGTTGGGCTGGTTCACTGGAGGTCCTTCCTCACTACTGCTGTGTGGTGCGGGAAAGGGCCCGGGACGGCCGGTCAGCTTGCCGGCAGGAACGGCCGTCCCGGGGTGTGGTGCCAGTGGTGCAGTGGCCGCGGTCAGTCCTGGTCACCGGTGGTGGGCCAGGGCAGCGCGCGGCAGTCGGCGGCGTGGGCGTTGGCCCGGTTGCGGGCGGTGCCGCGGAGTTCGGCGTAGTAGCTGCGGTCCCGGCAGCCGTTGCAGGCCCAGTGGAAGGTGGGGGCGCCGTGCTCGTTGGTGCCGCCGGTCGGGAACAGGGCGACCAGGGCGGAGCCGAGGGTGAGGAACACGGCCTCGGTGTCGACCGGCAGGCCGGTGGCGGAGTCGGTGCGGATGAACGTGCTGGACACGGGGTTCTCCTCGCGTGATCAGGCTGAGGCAATGAGGGCGGCGGTGAGGCCGTCGGCGCAGGGCAGGCAGGTGCCGAGGTGGGCGGGCAGGACGTAGCCGGCGTCCCGCCCGCAGGCGGGGCAGGTGCGGCGGGCCCGGTTGGCCGCGGCGAGCGCGGCCGTTCGGCCGGGGGTCATCGGCCGGACGGGCTTCGCCAGGCAGGTGCGGTAGAGGTGCGCGGCGCGCACGTCGCGGGAGCGGCGGGAGCGCCAGAGGATCTGTGCGGCGACCGGCTGACCGCCGGGCCGCAGCCCCCGTATGCGGAGCTGGCGGCGGGTCAGCAGGCCGTCGGGGGCCATCCGCCATGGATAGGTGGGCAGGCCGAACCGCTCGCCGTGCGGGTCCCAGAACCGCGGGCGGCTCACTGTTCGGCCTCGCGGTTGGGGGTGTAGTAGCCGATCAACTCGACCGGCACGCCGGCGAACTCGGCCGTCGTGCGCAGCCACGCGAGGTGTGTGGTCTCGCGGTGGTCGATGGTCTCGGTCGGCACGGCCAGCGCTTCGCGCCACTGCTCGAAGTGGGCCAGGCCGGCGTGGATGTCGACCCGCACGCCCCAGCCCGTGTCCGCGCTGGGGTCGGGCTGGCGCAGGCAGATGTCGGCGGCGGGCAGGTCGGCGAATGCGGTCAGCAGGGCCAGCAGTGTGCCGGCCGCCCGGATCTGGTCGGACGTGGTGGGAGTCACGATGCCTGCTCCTCACTGCCCTCGCCGGTCTCCGGCGCGGGCTCCTCGGCGGCGGGCGGCAGGTCGTCGGTGTCGGGCACGGCGTGCAGGCCCGGCCGCCCGGCGGCGCGCTCGGCCTTGAGGGTGTCGCGCAGGGTGCGGGCGCGGTCGGCGGAGGTGCGGACCGCGGTGCGGATGCGCTCCGCGGTTAGCTGGTCGTCGGTCCAGTCGGTGGTGGCCGACCGGGCCTCGGCGAGCAGCTGCTCGGGTGTGCGGGCCGGTCGGGCGGTACGGGCCGACTGCGGCACGCTGCCGGTCGCCCGCCGGGGCCGACTCGACACCGCCGCCACCGCCCGCACCGGCCGAACCGCCGTCGCCTCGACCGGCGCCGGAGTCGGCTCCAGGTCCGGGGCGAGGTCGGCCAACTCGTCCACCGACTGCACGTCCGACGGCGCCGGGGTGGGGTCGGCGGGTTCGGGCTGATCAGGGGTCGACCGATTTGCGATGGTCTGGTCGTTTTCTGCCGGTTCGGGCTTATGGTGGAGCACCTTGGCCACCAGGTCGGAGCCGAAGAAGATGGAGCCGACCGGCAGGCACGAGGCGAGCAGCACCAGGGCGTAGTGCGCGGGTGCCCAGTCGGCCAACCGGACCCGACCGCCACTGTGTAGGGCGGGCACCAGGCCGTGCACGTAGTTGAGCACCAGCGACGCGGCAGTGAAGGCGCCCAGCACCCGCAGCGCGAACCGGCGGTCGGTGCCGGTGAGGATCAGTGCGGCGACCAGAGCGAGCGCCATCAGGCCGTCCACCACGAGCGGGTAGAGGCCGGCGGCGAGCGGGTCGGCGCCGATCGCACCGGCGATGTCCTTGAGCGCGTTCCAGGAGACGCGGAACGCCATGCCGACCACGCCCAGCAGCGCGGCGACCATCCAGAACTTGCCCTGCCGGCTCACGCCGCCACCCCCAGCGTCACCGGCCGGCGGCGGGCGATGCGGCCGGCCGCGGCGAGCGGGATGGGGGCGGTGTTCATCAGGCGCTCGGCGTAGGCGGCCAGCTCCGGGGCGTCCCGGCGCAGGTCCGCCAGCACCGCCGCCGCGGCGTCCATCCGGGCGGCGCGGTCGAGGGCCGTCTCGCCGGACACGCCGGCGAACAGCTCCTCGTCCACGCCCAACGCCAGCTCTGCGAACTCCTCCGGGTCCGCGGCGTGCTGGCCTGCAACAATCGACTTCACGGGTCTACCTCTCCCAACAGGCGGGTGGCCCCAGGGCCGTCGCGCGCACCTTGGCCGGAAGCGCGACGGCCCGTTTCATGGGCCCAGACCACTCATCACGAGCAGCCATGGCCCCCGACCCGCACAGATGGGCGCGGATCGAGGACCAAAGACACTCGTTCATCGATCAACACACTGTTGAGTTCTCAAGGAACCGCGATCAGGCACGGTCCGTAGGCGTGCGGCTGAGCCGCCTTCCTCGACAACCGACCGCCGCAGCTAGATGGCATAGGGGTTGCAACGTTCCGAGCATGACTGCTCATCAGGACAACCTCTCCTGAGCTCCTCAGGAGGAGTGGCTACGACTATGACGGACCGTCAGTATCGCGTCAACACCTCTTGAGGACTTAAGCTGTCGTGGTCCCCGCGGAAGGGAAGTGAGGTCCGAAGTGGCCAAGTACGAGAAGATTGCGGACGGCCTGCGAGAGCGCATCCGATCCGGTGAGTGGTTGCCTGGCGAGAAGCTGCCCTCCGAGACCCCGGAGCTGACGGCGCACTACAAGGCCAGCCTTCCGACCATCCGTCAGGCGCTTGCGGTCCTGGCAGCCGAAGGCGTGGTGGACAAGGTGCACGGTCGCGGCAACTACGTCCGCGAGCCACGCAAGCTCGTCGTACGGACCAATGAGCGGCACCAGTGGGAGAAGGACCGGGCGCGACAGCCGGAGGAAGAGCGCAGGAAGACAGGTGCTACTGAGCATGACACCGGCCTGACCATCTCGGACCTCGTCTTCGATGCCCGTTTCCGGGACATTGAGGCCAACAAGGATCTGGCTGGCCTCTTCGGCGTTCCTGTAGGCACTCAGCTGCTTGAGCGTTCCTACCGCACGCGGTACCGGGAGGAGGACACGCCCTTCAACGTCTCCCGGTCATACCTCGTGCGCGACGTGGCCAAGGCGAACCCTGACCTGCTGAACCCGGCCATGGAGCCTTGGCCGGGGGGAACGCAGCATCAGCTCTTTACGATCGGCATCGAGCTAAGCCGGATCGAGGAGCGCGTCACCGCACGGCCACCTACGGCCGAAGAGGCCGAAGACCTCAGCATTCGGGCCGGAGTCTCGGTGCTCTTGCTCCGAAAGATCTGCTACGACACCGAAGGTCGGGTGGTTGAAGTCTCAGATGTCACGATGCCTGGAGACCGCACCGAGATGGTGTTCACGACTTCTTTGAACAGGTGGTGAGCATGGCCAACGTCATCTCCGTGATTACGGCCGTCCACGGGCCGGCGGCCCATCATCTACCCGACGCGTACAAGTCCCTGCTGGAGCAGAAGCTCCCGGAAGGATGGGACTGGCAGTGGGTCGTGCAAGAGGATGGGGAGACCGATGCCGTAGCCCCGTACGTGCCGGGTGATCCGCGCATCAGTTTCGGGCAAGGGCGGTGCGGTCGGGCTGGTATGGCGCGGACCATGGCGCTCTCACGGGCAACAGGCCAGTACGTCAAGGTGCTGGACGCTGACGACATGTTGACCCCCGGGGCGCTCGCTCGCGACCTGACCGCTCTTCAGGAGCCTGGCATTTGTTGGGTCACATCGCGCGTGCTCGATCTCCTTCCGGATGGTTCATTGGTCAGTTTCGACCATGATCCACCTGCGGGGCCGCTGGAGCGTGGCGCGGTACTGGAGCACTGGAAGGCTCACGATTTCCGCCTTCCGGTAGTCCCCGGCACCATGTGTGCCCGCCGTAATCTCGTGCTTGCGCTGGGTGGCTGGATGGCGTTGCCGGCATCCGAAGATACTGGACTGCTACTCGCGCTCTCGGCGGTCAGTCGGGGATGGTTCACGGCGGAGACCGGTTTGCTCTACCGGAAGTGGCCAGGTCAAAGCACCAGCCAGGCAGCGCACGTTCACGAAGGCGAGCGGTCCGCCCGCATGGCGGTTATCGAAGAACGAGCACGCGCCCTCGCGGCGCTCGATGGGTGGCGCGTTGCCGTTTGATCGCCAAAGCAGGAAGACCCCGGGGCTAGGGGTGTGGGTAGCCCCGGGGCCTTCTTGGGCGCGCAACGTCGCCGACAAGCGGGGTCGTCCGTTCGAAGCCGACAGGAGACTCAGCGCTAGGAACGCCGGAAGGGCCAGCTCGCAAGGGGTGATCCTCGGGGCCAGCCCCTTGTCGTTGCCCGCCCGCTCTGGTCGATCAGTCCAGGGCGAAGCCGCAGGTAGATAGGTCATGCCTACTCGGACTCGACTGAGGATAGGGGGAGTCGTTACGAGTTTCTCTGCTAAATCAAGGGCGCGCACGGCGCGCCAGCGGCCAGGGGGCAAAGATGGGCTGAGCCCAGAACCCCGCCGTGGCTGGGGGCGGGCGGCTCCGCGGTTTTACCCACCTCTCCGGACCGGGACCCGCGTCGAGCAAGACCGGGGGCCACTCAGCCAGATTGCGGGCAGGCAAGGAGCCTGCCCGAGATCGCTGGCAAGCTTACGGCCCCCCGATCATGCTCGACCCCAGACCAGACAGGACACCGGCCAAAACCGCTCCACCGCCCGCACGGCCCTTCGATAGCCCGAGGCTTTGGCACGCTGTCTCTCCACCGCGGCAAGCTGCGGCCACGGGCAGCTGCATCGATTGCTCTGGGTCGCCATGATGGGCTCACGGAGGGCTGAGGCATAGTGGGTATATGGACAGTGTGGCTATGTATGGCCTGATTGGCGCGGTCTCCGCAGCGCTCATTGGGGCTTGCGCTGCCATCTTCGGTCCTGCTCTCTTGCAAAGGCAAAGGGATCGCAGCGAAAAGTCGCATGGTGATCGCGCGGAAAACCAGGCAGAGGTGCGACGTTTGATAAATATGCGCACTACCTCTAGGGCGTGGCACCTTGCTCTGCAGGATGCGGTGCAGGATCTTGAGCTGGGGCGTTTTGGGGACATTGAGAGATTTGACGAATCGGTTATGGGGCTACGTGTCGCCGCAGGGATTGCTGTCGATGACACTATGAATGTGGGAATCTGGCAATTCCAAGGGTGCAGCGCCAGGACTGGTGGGCCATTCGTCGCCACGGAGCAGCCCTCAGATTCTAGGCAGATTCGATTGCTTAATGCTCTCGATTATGCAACATCAATCGTTCGGAATTGCATCATTAATGGGCCGCCCATTGGGGCTGTCCAGCATGCTCGCCTGATTGAGGCGTTGGATAGTGTTGCGGTGGCCCGCGAGCGATTGGGGGAATTTATCGAAGGTAGAGTTAGATTGATTTCTGGAGGTCGATTTCAGGGCCTGTGAAATCGCGCGCGAGGCCCCCGCTTCGGCCGTGCTCCCCAGTTGTTCGAATCTCGCGGCCTAGTTAGCGTGAGCCAACTCGTTTGTGGAGGCTCCAGTTACGCCCTTCTCGGACGCCATAGCGCTCCGACCAGATTTTATGCGTGCCCTGAAGGACCAAGGACAGTCCGTAGCCCCTATAGAGGGCCACATAGCCAACGCTGAACTGTGCAAGTAGGCCATCGACAAAAAACCCTAACGGATCAAGAGGGTCTTTAAGTGATCGACGAGAAGGGAAAGGGTTGGGGCACATAAAAACAGGAATTCGCCCAAAGCCGTCCCACTCGATGTATGCATAATCAATTGATTGGGCCACCCATGATGTGATGTCCTTGCGACTTCCCTGAGCTGACCGCTTGAATTCAATTCCCATGGCAATATTCGGATTGTGCCATGCCTGTGGATCGCGCGGCCTAATGACGGCATCAACGTAGCAGTCGACCCCAGTGTAGTGCCTGCCATGAACCTGCGGCGAGACTTCGAACCACGGATCGAGTCGACTAAGTACCTTGGCGGAGATATCCGCCTCGCTTTCGAATCCATCAAGTGATATCTCGTCAGCTCCGCCCCGCCAGTCCGACACGGGCGTGAAAGGGTTCGGCTCCCCGGCCAGGGGGCGAAACAGTCGGGCTGCCTCGGCGTGAAGAGCCGCCGTGGCGGGATGCATTTCTTTCATTGACTGCTGCCTATCAAGCCGTCCGATAGTGGCAAGAGTGATACATCGGCTGTTCACCGAGTGCAGTAGCGAGATTATCGAGCTGCAAGGCATCTTGATCGCCAAAGCCCGCTCGGATTCTGGTGTTGATGGCCGATTGAGCAGGAAGCACTGGGCGGTCGCGCCTGCCCGTCGACGCCGGGCGGTCGAATAGGTTAGGCGCGGTGGTGAGGTGTTGTGAGTCAGCCCGCCCGTGCACAGACCCTGCGGCATCCCATCCCTGCCGAGTGTCGCGAGCTCGACAGATGTGCTGGGCGCCTTTCACCGGGTCACGATAGGCTGGTTGCAGTGCTGGCAATTCGCCGGGTATCCCCACCTTACCCAAGTCAACTTGCCGCAGTATCTGTTGGGGCATTTAATTTGGATATTTTCCCCGACTCTAGGCATGATTGGCGATCCCTTTGCCTATTAATATCCCCATTGGTCATCGGTGGTTCCACCATCGCCACTTCTTCTGAGGCTGACGGTCAGAATTATGCTGACCTGCCGGAGCGTGCGCAGGCTCCGAGGTTTCCTCCGGCTCATGCAGTGGACCTGCTCGCATGATATCGGGCTCGCGTCCACCTGCCTCGATGGCCAGATTTCTGCACTTAATCAGCCATCGCAGCGCGCCGAGGCCTTGTTGGATGAATGCAAGGTCTGCCTGGCTCGCCCTGAGATCTGAAGCGAAAGCTAGATAGCTTAACTCCTCGCGCGTTGAGAACGGGATGTCTTCCCGCTTAAGGCTTTCTGCAGTGAACCACATGTTAATTTCAAGCCATTCATCGATGGTGCTTGATATTTCACTAGAGCATGGAACGCTGCCCTGCCAGTCGCCTTTGTGTTCAAGGCACACCATGCCTGTTTTATTGCATGTGAGGCATGTCTCCAATTTGCCGCCGTACTGCTCGAATATTCCATTGCACCTGGGGCAATCAGTTACTTCCTTCTTGCACCAATAGCAGAGCTGCATGATGCCTCCCGCGGGTCTACTTCTTCCACACTATGTATGCGACCATGGCACCGCGCCCGGAGCCGCAGCCTGCGGGCAGCGGCCATGCCGCAACCGTGTCGGCGGCGGGTGGTGCGATCCACATCCGGTGGATGCTGGCGGACCGGCCAAGCGATCACCTGGAGATGTGTCCATACCCGGATCTCCTCGCAGGCTGAGTGTCTATCTGCGCTACAACAACCCCGCACTGCGACGGACGACCACGGACGCTCGGGGATCTTTTGTGCATGTCAACGGCATCACCGTCCCGCGTCTGGCGGGTGCCGGGGTTGCTTCGGGACAAAGAGGCCACCGCTCCAACCAGGCCAGGGCGTGCAGCGGCCCGCAGGCGCGTAGGGGACCTGCAGCCGATATACCGGGCCAGGGCCGGCAGATCGCGCGATACGGTGCGCGCCATGACATCCGAGGAGAACCGTCCGCGCTGTCCGGACTGCGACCAGTCCCTGGAGCTGGGAGCGATGGCACTCAGCCGCCGTGAGGAGGACGGGCAGCGCGTCTGTCGAGGCGTGTGGGGTTGCGATCGGGGGCACGTCTGGTGGAAGTGGTCTGACCGGCCGGACGATCCGCTGGAAGTCTGCCCTTACCCGAAACTCTTCAAGGGCTAAGGGGCCGTGCCACAGCCGTGCCATGTTGGGTGGGGAGCCACGGGGAACCGCGGGCGGCAGCGGAGGGGAAGTCATCAATCACGCAGCACAGCAAGCGTGCAGGTCAGGCAGGTAGTGCAACGCCCGTTCTCCTAAAGCTGGGGTCTGGCTCTGGGCCGTCTGTGGGCCGTGCGAGGCAAGCCGAGGGCGACCGGCGCTAACAGACGCTGAGGGCTCCGGAGCAGGTCGGAGACGGTCCGCCATGCAAAGACGCAGGACGTCAGGAAGCATCGTCAGTTCCTGCACAACAAGTTCGCGGAGCCAGCGGCAGCAACTCTGAGGGCCCGCGCGGTATGACATCAGTAAGTGACATCAACGGCGGCGCACCACGACGGCCGGCCCTGGTTGTGTGAACACTGGCAAACGGCCTTTGAGCAGGTGCGACGCTGCTTGCCCGGCTATCCGGTCGAACTTACAAGGCGGATGTCGGCGGTTCGAAACCGTCTGCGCCCACCGGCTGTGAACACCACGAGAGCCCCGGACCCTTCCCGGTCCGGGGCTTTTCGACATCCGGATCCGACATCAACGGCGGACCGACTGCCGTCCGGCCGTGCGGGGTTCACGCGCGGTGCCGCCTCGGCCCGCCGACACGAGGCCGGGCGGCGTGGGCCGCCAGGGCCGTGCGGCCCTGACACGGGCCGGGTGTCGTGCGACGGTGGATACAGGACCGCAGCCCGGAGTACGCGTGTTGCCGCCGTGGGACGGGCCGTAGCCGATCCGGGTGATCGGCTCCTGGAGGATGTGCCATGCGGGCGACGGACAGGACACCGGGAAGGCCGCGGGACGGGCGGGAGGCACGGGCCCGTGGCGCAGGGGGAAGACGCCCCGGCGCGAAGGCCGTTGAGCGGAGTGTCCGGCGCGCCCGGCGGGCGAGCGCGTGGGGGAGGGCGAAGTACGCGGGGTCGTGGGCCGAGTACCCGTGGCACCGCCCGGACGCGTTCGACTTCCTGAACCAGGTCATGCTGCCGGCCGCCATGCTGCTGCTCCGCGCCGGACCGGCTGCGGGTGCTGGGCCGACCGGTCGCGGTGGTGGGACCATCGACGTCGCCGCGTGCACGGCCCCCCGGCGGTCCGCGACGCGGTTCCTGCCGACCCGACAGGTCGCCCGGCGCAGGCCGGGGCCGTGCTCGGTCGCGACCGGCACGTTCGGGAGCGGCATGCTGATCGTCCTCCACTTCATCTTCTCCGGTACGGCCACCGGGCTGCGGATTCCGGCATGACCGCCGGCACCGGGTCGCCGCCCCAGGACCGGGCCGGAGCCCGGCCCTCGGTTCGAAGGATCGCCTGGACGTTCGTCCGCGTGGTCGGCTCGGTCGTGGTGCTGGTGGCCCTGTACTACGGGCTGCCGCTGGACCATTCGTCCACGTCGGCCACCGTCACCATGCTCCTCGTCGGACTGGCGGGGTTCATCGTGCTGGTCGCCTTCCAGGTCCGGTCGATCGTTCGCTCCCGGCACCCGGGGCTGCGGGCCGCCGAGGCGCTGTCCATCTGCGTCCCGTTCTTCCTGCTGCTGTTCTCCGCCACCTACGTCGCGCTGGCCGCACTGTCCCCCGGCAGTTTCGGCGAGCCCCTGTCCCACTCCGGCGGGATCTACTTCACGGTGACCGTGTTCTCCACCGTCGGATTCGGCGACATCACCGCCAGGACCGACACCGCGCGGCTGGTCGTCACCGTCCAGATGCTGGCCGACCTGGTCGTCCTCGGCCTTGGCATCAAGGTCATCGTGGGCGCGGTCCAGCGCGGCCGGCAGCGAAAGGCCGGACCGCGGGGCCCCGAGGCCGGGGATGAGGAGCGATGACCGCGGCCGGGGCCCACAGGCCGACGAACACGGCGGGCGAGGCCGCCGCGGTCAGGACGGGAGGACGTGCCGGTGTCCCGGCCACCGGCCGGGACACCGGCACGTCGGCGCACTCCCACCGCCCCAGGCTTTCATGATCGACGTATCGCCCCGGTAGCGCGGCGGGAGAGGCCGACCGCACGGCCCTACCCTTCCGCGGTGCCGAACCGGGTGCGGTAGGCGGTGACGGCGGTCGCGAGGGTGGGGAAGATGCGGTCCTCGCCCACGGAGTCGCTGAGGCCGTAGGCGTCGAGTTGCTCGCGGAGGTCCTGCTTGACCCGTGCGAGGGCGAAGACGATGCCGCGGTCGGCGAGTTCCCGGCGGAGCGAGTCCACGGAGTCCAGGGCGGTGATGTCCACCTCGACGTTGGCCTCGGCGTTGAGGACGAACCAGTGCACCGGCTCGTGCTGGTCGTCGACGGCGGCCAGCGCCCGGCGGCGGAAGTCCTCGGCGTTGGCGAAGAAGAGCGGCGAGTCGTAGCGGTAGACCACCAGGCCGGGCACGGTCTGCGCGGCCGGGTAGTCGTCGACGTCGTGCATGCCGGCGAGCCCCGGCACCGTGCCGAGGACGGCGTCGTGCGGGCGGGCCACCCGGCCCAGCATCTCGGCGATGGACAGGCCCACCGCGACCAGCACGCCGTAGAGGATGTCCAGCGCGAGGACGCCCGCCAGACAGCCGAGCGCCAGCAGGAACTCCCCGCGGCGGAAGGAGAGCAGCCGGCGGAAGCCCGACACGTCGATCATGCGGACGGCCGCGTAGACGACCAGGGCGCCGAGGACGGCCGTCGGGGTGTGGCTGAGCAGCGTGCTGAAGAACAGCAGCACCGCCACCACCGCCAGCCCCGCGGTGAGCGCGTACGCCTGGGTGCGGCCGCCCGCGGACTGGGCCAGCGCGGTGCGGCTGGCGCTGCTGCTCACCGGGAAGCCGTGCAGCACGCCGGCGCCGATGTTCGCCGCGCCGAGCGCCAGCAGTTCCTGGTCGGCGTCCAGCCGGGAGCCGTCGCCCGGGGTGGCGAAGGCGCGCGCCGTGAGGATCACGTCCGTGTAGCCGACCAGCAGGACGCCGAGGGCCGGCAGCACCAGCTGGGACAGGTCGGAGAGGCTGGGGAAGTCCGGGCTGGGCAGACCGGGCGGGATCGTGCCGATCACCTTGATGCCGTGGTCCTCCAGACCGAAGGCCGACACCGCGGCCGTCCCCAGCACCAGGGCGAGCAGCGGGCCCGGGACGCCGCGGAACCGGCCCGCGACGAAGAGGAAGAGCAGTGCGGCCGCACTGAACACCACCGTCGCCCCGTGGAGGTCGGAGATGTTCTCGAAGAAGGACACCAGCTGGGGGAAGAAGCCCTCGCCCTCGGTCTCCACTCCGGTGAGCTTGGTCAGCTGGTCCACCATCATGATCAGGGCGACGCCCGCCAGGTAGCCGATCAGGACGGGCCGGGAGAGCAGGTCGGCGACGAAGCCCAGCCGGGCCACCCAGGCCACCAGGCAGAGAAGGCCGACGACCACGGCGAGGGCGGCGGCGAGGACGGCGTACCGGGAACTGTCGCCGGCGGCGAGGGGCGCGATCGCGGTGGCGGTCATCAGGGCGGTCGTGGACTCGGGGCCGACCGAGAGCAGCCGGGAGGAGCCGAGTACGGAGTAGATCAGGATCGCCGGGAGGATCGCCCACAGGCCGGCCACCGGCGGCAGGCCCGCGACACTGGCGTAGGCCATCACCTGGGGCACGAGGTACGCCGCCACGGTGGCGCCGGCCAGCAGGTCGCCGCGGATCCAGTCGCGCCGGTAGTGCCGGAGCACGGGAAGGCCCGGGGCGGCGGGTACGACGCGGTGCCACCACGGGTCGGGGGCGTCGGTCTGCTGCGACACGGGGCTCTCCCTTCGCCTGGGGACATGATGCCCCGGAACCGGCCGGACGCAGGTCAGGCCACGCACGCCGGACACCGGCGGTCGGGCGGGGCCCGGGCCGGGGCGGTGCCGGCGGCCCGGGCCTCCCGCAGCGGCGGCCGGCCGTTCCTGACGGGGGGTCAACCGCATGCCCGTGCGGGACATGGGTAGGTCTGGGGGCATGGGACCCCTAGAGCCGAACCCGGTGGAATTCGTCATTGGTCTGATCTGCTTCTTCGTCCTGTTCGGGATACTCGGCCGGCGCGTGCTGCCGCGGATCGAACGGACCCTCGCGGAGCGCGAGGCGGCCACCGGCGGGCGGCTCGCCGAGGCCGAACGGATCCGCCACGAGGCCCTGGAGCTCGACGAGGAGCGCCGCGCGCAGCTGGACGCCGCCCGCCACGAGGCGGCCCGCATCCGGCAGGAGGCCGCCGAGGAGGGTGCGGCCCTGGTCGCGGCCGCCCGGGCGCAGGCGCTGCGGGAGCGCGAGGAGCTCGTCGTCGCGGCGCAGGTGCAGTTGGCGGCGAGCCGGGTGATCGCCGAGGCCGAGCTGCGCGAGGACGTGGTGGTGTCGGCGGTGCAGCTGGCCGGCCGGGTGGTCGGCGAGCCGCTGGCCGGGCTGCCGGGGACGGAGGCCGTGGTCGCGCGGTTCCGTGCCGAGCGGGAGGCGGCGGCGGACTGAGCGGACGTCCGGGCGGACGGTGGCCGGCTCCGGGAGGCTCCCGGGGGCCGGCCGCGTGCGTTCGGTCCCCGGGGCCGGCCGTGCGGGTTCAGCCCCGGGGTCGGCCGAGCAGTTCACCGAGCCGGTGCAGCAGCGGGAGCAGGGCGCCGCGCTCGGTGGGGGTGAGGTCGGCGAGGGCGCCGTGGACGGTGTGCATCTCGGCGCGCAGGGACCGGGCGAGCCGGTGCCCGTCCCCGGTGGCGTGCACCGTCTTGCTGCGGCGATCCTCGGGGGAGGGGGTCCGCGCCACCAGTCCGCGGGCCTCCATCCGGGCGACCAGCCCGGTGGCGTTGGAGGCGTCGCAGACCAGGTGCTCGGCGAGCGCGCTCATGCTGAGCGGGTGGTCGAGGGCGATGAGCGCGCGGGCCTGGGTGGTGCTGAGACCGTGCCGCCCGGCGACCGCCGCCAGGTCGTCGTAGTAGCCGCGGACCACGCGGGCGAGCGGCTCCACCAGGTCCGACGCATCTGGATTCACTTGACATCCTCAAGTAACCGGCGTTTCCTGAAAGCAGGTAGTTGAGGATATCAACCATTCCCTGCGAGGAACCCCATGAACGACCGCCCGGCCGAGCAGCCCGCCGACCTCGTCGCCCGCCTGCGCGCGGCCTTCCGCACCGGCCGCACCCGACCGCTGTCCTGGCGCACCGGGCAGCTGCACCGGCTGCGCGCGCTGCTCACCGAGAACGGGCCGGAGCTCGCCGCGGCGCTCGGCGCCGACCTCGGCAAGAGCGAGCAGGAGGCGATGCGCACCGACGTCGACTTCGTGGTGCGGGAGGTCGACCACACCCTGGAGCACCTCGCGGACTGGCTGCGGCCCGAGGACGCGCCGGTGCCCGAGCGGCTGGCCGGCGCACGGGCGCGGACGCAGTACGACCCGCTCGGCGTCGTCCTGGTGATCGCCCCGTGGAACTACCCGGTGCAGCTGCTGCTGGCGCCGGTCGCCGGGGCACTGGCGGCCGGCAACGCGGTGGTGGCCAAGCCCAGCGAACTGGCGCCGGCCACCTCGGCCCTGCTCGCCCGGCTGCTGCCCGCGTACCTGGACACCGCGGCGGTCGCGGTGGTGGAGGGCGGGGTGCCGGAGACCACGGCGCTGCTGGCCCAGCGGTTCGACCACATCTTCTACACCGGCAACGGGGCGGTCGGCCGGGTCGTGATGCGGGCCGCCGCCGAGCACCTCACCCCGGTCACCCTCGAACTGGGCGGCAAGTCACCGGCGTTCGTCGACGCGGGGGCGGACCTCGCGGTGGTGGCGGAGCGCTTGGTGGCGGGCAAGTTCCTCAACGCCGGCCAGACCTGCGTCGCCCCGGACTACGTGCTGACCGACCCGGCCACCGCCCGCGCGTTGGAGCCGCTGCTGGCCGACGAGGTCCGGGCCCGGTACGGCGAGGACCCGGCCGCCTCGCCGCTGTACAGCCGGATCGTCAACGAGCGGCACTTCGACCGGCTGGCCGCGCTGCTGGGCTCCGGACGGACGGTGGTCGGCGGCGGCCACGACCGGGCCGGCCGCTACCTCGCGCCGACCGTGCTCGCCGAGGTGTCGCCGGACTCCCCCGTGATGCAGGAGGAGATCTTCGGCCCGATCCTGCCGATCGTCGAGGTCGCCGGCCTGGACGAGGCGATCGACTTCGTCAACGACCGGGAGAAGCCGCTCGCCCTGTACGTGTTCAGCCCCTCGGAGGAGACCCGGCGCCGGCTCGCCGAGGAGACCTCCTCGGGCGGGCTCGGGTTCGGCCTGCCGCTGGCCCACCTGACCGTCTCCGACCTGCCGTTCGGCGGGGTGGGGGAGAGCGGCATGGGCAGCTACCACGGCCGGTACTCGATCGAGGCGTTCAGCCACCGCAAGGCGGTGCTGGAGGTACCGGTCGGCTGACCGGCGTCCTCGCCGGGCGTGAATCCGACCGGCGCGGGCGGAACGGGCGGGAGCCGGTGGTCGGCTCCCGCCCGTTCTGCTTGATGATGTCAAGCAGTTGTCGCCCCCGGGACCTACCGGGCCGCTGCCTCAGCCGATCGCCTTGAGCAGCTCCTCGGCCAGCGGGCCGGACGAGGCCGGGTTCTGCCCGGTGTACAGGTTGCGGTCGGTGACGGTGTACGGCGCCCAGGGCTCGCCCGCCGCGTAGTCGGCGCCGAGCGCCACCAGCCGGTCCTCCAGCAGCCAGGGGGCGCGGTCGGCGAGACCGGCGAGCCGCTCCTCGGTGTTGCTGAAACCGGTCAGCCGGTACCCGGCGACGGTCGGCGTGCCGTCCGGGCGCACCGCGGCGAGCAGCGCGGCCGGACCGTGGCAGACCACGCCCAGCGGCAGGCCGGCGTCGAGCACGGCGGTGAGCAGCCGGCCCGAGTCGGCGTCGACGGCGAGGTCCTCCATCGGGCCGTGGCCGCCGGGGTAGAAGACGGCCGCGTAGTCGGCCGGGTCGACGTCGGTCAGTGCGACCGGCTGCCGCAGCGGCTCGGCGGCGGCGATCGCGGCGGCCGCCGCGGCGGCGTTCTCCTCGCCGCCGAGGGCGCCGGCGGACAGGCTGCCGGCGTCCGCGGTCGGCCGCACGCCGCCCGGCGTGGCCACCACGACCTCGTGCCCGGCGGCGGTGAAGGCGCGGTACGGGGTGAGGAACTCCTCCGCCCAGTAGCCGGTGGGGTGCTTGCTGCCGTCGGCCAGGGTCCAGTGGTCGGCGCCGGTCATCACAAACAGGATCTTCGCCATGTCGGCGGTCACTCCTTCGGTGGGCTCTCCCTCGACGCTAGGCCGCCGGCCCCGGGTCGGGCCAATAGCCGGACCGATGGGAGCCATCGGGAACCCGATGGCTCACCCGGTCGGCGGCGGCCGTCGGCTCACTCCTCGATCCGTACCAGCGCCAGGGTGATGTTGTCCGGTCCGCCCGCCTCGATCGCGGCCCGCCAGAGTTCGAAGGCGGCCCGCTGGTCGTCCTCGGCGGCGAGGAGGGCGGCCAGCTCCTCCGGCGGCACCGGGTCGGTCAGGCCGTCGCTGCACACCAGGTAGCGGGCGCCGGCCGCGGCGGGCAGCCGGCGCAGGTGCGGCTCGACCTCGCGGCGGACGACGGTGCCGCCCAGGGTGCTGGTGACGATGTTGGTGGTGCGCCGGCCGGGCGGGGGCGGCGGGCTGTCGTCGGTGCTGAGCAGTCGCAGTTCGGGGGCGGCCGTTCCGGCGATCTCGAAGACCTGGCTGTCGCCGATGTTGAACACCAGGACGTGCTCGGCGCTCAGCACCAGGCCGGCGACGGTGGTGCCCATGCCGGTGAGGTCCGGGTCGGCCTCCGCGGCCTCGTACAGGGTGCTGTTGCAGGAGCGGAGTTCGCGGCGGACGTCGTCCTCGGAGCGCAGGCCGGTGCCGGACGCGGCGAGCCGGCGGGCGGTGAGCGAGGAGGCGACCTCGCCGGCCGGGTGGCCGCCGAGCCCGTCCGCGACCGCCACCACGACGGGCGTGCCGCCGAGCGGGAAGAGCAGGGTCTGCGGGCTCTCGGTGACGGTGGCGCAGAGCGTCCACGGTCCGACGGCCAGGCTGTCCTCGTTGTGGTCGCGGACCAGGCCCTCGTGGCTGAGCGCACTGACGGCGATGTACGGCATGCGGCTCGCCCCCTCTCCCTCCCCATTGTGGTGCCCGCCGGGCCACCCCCGCCCAAGTCTTCAACGATCTGTTGAAACCTACCTTGACGCGTCCGCCGCCTCCGGCCTACTTTGATTCCGCAGTCCAGAATCAGCATTTCACATCGCGGAACTTCCGCCGGGCAGGAGAAGCCGATGCCTCGAATGACAGCCGCCCGCGCGGCAGTTGAGATCCTCAAGCGCGAGGGCGTGACCAATGCGTTCGGCGTGCCCGGCGCGGCGATCAACCCCTTCTACGCCGCCCTCAAGGCCGCCGGCGACGTCCACCACACGCTGGCCCGCCACGTCGAGGGCGCGTCCCACATGGCCGAGGGGTACACCCGTGCCAACCCCGGCAACATCGGCGTCTGCATCGGCACCTCCGGGCCGGCCGGCACCGACATGATCACCGGCCTGTACTCCGCCGTCGCCGACTCGATCCCGATCCTGTGCATCACCGGGCAGGCGCCGGTCGCCCGGATCCACAAGGAGGACTTCCAGGCCGTCGACATCGCCTCGATCGCCCGCCCGGTCACCAAGGCGGCCACCACCGTCCTGGAGGCCGCGCAGGTCCCCGGCGTCTTCCAGCAGGCCTTCCACCTGATGCGCTCCGGCCGTCCCGGCCCCGTCCTCATCGACCTGCCGATCGACGTCCAGCTGACCGAGATCGAGTTCGACCCGGAGACCTACCAGCCGCTGCCGGTCTACAAGCCCACCGCCACCCGCGCGCAGATCGAGAAGGCGATCGACCTGCTGCAGGCCTCCGAGCGGCCGCTGATCGTCGCCGGCGGCGGCATCATCAACGCCGACGCCTCCGACCTGCTCGTCGAGTTCGCCGAACTCACCGGCGTCCCCGTGGTCCCGACCCTGATGGGCTGGGGCGCCCTCCCGGACGACCACGGGCTCAACGCCGGCATGGTCGGCCTGCAGACCTCGCACCGCTACGGCAACGCGACCTTCCTGGAGTCCGACTTCGTCCTCGGCATCGGCAACCGCTGGGCCAACCGCCACACCGGCAACCTCGACGTCTACACCAAGGGCCGCACCTTCGTGCACGTCGACGTCGAGCCCACCCAGATCGGCCGGATCTTCGCCCCCGACTACGGCATCGCCTCCGACGCCCGCGCCGCCCTGGAGCTCTTCGTCGAGGTCGCCGAGGAGCGCAGCGCCGCGGGCACCCTCAAGGACCGCAGCGCCTGGGCCGCCTCCGCGCAGGAGCGCAAGGCGACCCTGCTGCGCCGCACCCACTTCGACGACGTGCCGCTCAAGCCGCAGCGCGTCTACGAGGAGATGAACCGCGCCTTCGGCCCGGAGACCCGGTACGTCACCACCATCGGCCTCTCGCAGATCGCCGGCGCGCAGATGCTGCACGTCTACAAGCCGAGGCACTGGATCAACTGCGGCCAGGCCGGCCCGCTCGGCTGGACGATCCCGGCCGCCCTCGGCGTCGCCACCGCAGACCCGGAGACCCCCGTCGTCGCGCTCTCCGGCGACTACGACTTCCAGTTCATGATCGAGGAGCTGGCGGTCGGCGCCCAGCACCGGATCCCCTACGTCCACGTCCTGGTGAACAACTCGTACCTGGGCCTGATCCGCCAGGCGCAGCGGAACTTCGACATCGACTTCCAGGTCAAGCTGGAGTTCGAGAACCTCAACTCCCCGGAGCTGGGCGTCTACGGCGTCGACCACGTCAAGGTCGCCGAGGGCCTCGGCTGCAAGGCGATCCGGGTCACCGAGCCGGACCAGCTGCTGCCCGCCTTCGAGGAGGCGAAGAAGCTCGCCGCCGAGTTCCGCGTCCCGGTCGTCGTCGAGGCGATCCTGGAGCGGGTCACCAACATCGCGATGAGCGGCACCGACATCGCCAGCGTGGTCGAGTTCGAGGAACTCGCCACCGAGCCCGGCCACGCCCCGACCGCCGTCCGCCCGCTCGCCGTCTGACCCGGCAGCGTCCCCTGATCCACCCGCATCACCCTCCGGGACCGCCCGGGCGATCCGATCGCCCGGGCGGTCCTGCCGTGGGCGGGGGCCGGGAGCTGCCTTCAGATGTGCTCGGACGGTCGGTTCAGGTGCTCCCCGCGTTCCTGAAGCGGTCACCCGAGCAGCGAGGTCAGTCGGGTGGCGAAGGCGCGGGGGTGGGTGAGGTTGCCGTTGTGGCCGCCGGGGAATTCGGCCGGGGTGGTGCCCAGGTGGTCGGCGAGGAGGGCGGCGCAGCGGCGGTCGAAGACCTGGTGCGGGGTGGTGCGTCCGACGGCCGGGACGATCCGGGTCGGGCCGTCGCGCAGGGCGTCGAGGTCGGCCGGGGTGAGGCCGCCGGCGAGGACGGTGTCGATGTCGCGGGTGAGGAAGCGGGCGAAGTTCGCCGCGCGGGCCTCGGTGATCGGTTCGGCGGTGACGTCCGGTTCGGTGTCCTGGTGGTGCGGGTCGATGCCGAGGACGGCGGTGACCCGGCGGACGGCCGCGAGCCAGCCCTCGTCCCGGTAGGTGCGGGTGACGGCGTGCAACTCGCTTTCGGTGGCGGCGCGTTCCGCGGCGGGCAGCAGTTCGGGGACGGCGGGCTCGTGGGCGATCAGCGTGTGCAGCGCCCCGGGGTGGCGTGCCGCCAGGTGGAGTCCGATCGCGGCGCCGAAGCTGCAGCCGAGCATCAGGGCGGGCCGGTCGGTCAGTGCGGTCAGCAGGCGGTGGGCGTCGTCGGCGTGGGTGGCCATCGGTACGGGGAGTGACGGGTCGTCGGGTGTGCTGCGGGAGAGGCCGCGACGGTCGTAGGTGACGACGGTGAAGTCGTCGACGAGCCGGTCGACCAGGTCGCGGCTGCGGTCGGCGTCCCCCTCGCCGCTCTGGGCGACGAGGAGCAGCGGGCCGTTGCCGCGGACCTGGTGGTGGAGGAGGGCGCCGGGGACGGGGAGCAGGGCGGTGGTGGTCATGGCTGCCACAGTAAAGCATCAGAAGAGATGCATCAAGAGAGATGCATATATATGAGATGCATCTGCCTGGATGTAGTCTGGGGCGGTGAACGGACTGGAACTCCTCACCCTCGGCCGCACCCTGATGAAGATCGGCGAGCAGGCCATCCCGACCGCGGGGATCGGCCCGCAGTCCACCGGCACCCGTGCCGTGCTGGTCGTCCTCGGCGACATCGTCGAGCACCCGGGCAGCGCCGTCGGGGAGATCGCCGCCCGTACCGGTCTGCCGCAGAGCCAGGTCTCCGGCTGCGTCGCCCGGCTCCGCGAGGCCGGGTCGGTCGTCACGGAGGCCGACCCGGCCGACCGGCGCCGCTCCCTCGTCCGCAAGGCCGCCGAGGTCTCCGGGCGTTCGGCCCTGGCCGCCGCCGCACCCGTCGACCCGGCCGTCGCCGCCGCGCTCGGCACCGACGACCCCGCCGCACTGGCCGAGGTGCTCGCCGCCCTCGACGTCCTCGGCCGGCACCTCACCCCCGAGTCCGTCCGGCGGCTGCGGGACGCAGGCCCGGCCGACCGGGGGTGAGGCGGCTTCGTTCCGGGTGCGCCTCAGGACGGGTTGTTCGCGTGGGTGAGGGTCTCCCAGGCGGTGAACAGGTTGTCCGTGCCGGCGGGCCGGCGCTGCCCGGTGAGCTTCTGGGTGTTGTCCATGCCGTAGCCCAGGCGGTTGTGCAGGGCGTTGAAGCCGACCTCGGTGACCGGGCCCATGTGCTGGGAGAGGCTGCCGCCGCAGAGCCAGGACGGGACGGCGGTGCCCAGTTCGTACGTGGACTGGAAGCCGAGGGCGTGCCGCAGCCGGTCGGCGACCTCCGGGTAGAGGTCCTGGCCCTGGATGCGGCTGGTCTCGGCGACGTGGGCGATCGCGGACAGGCCGTAGCCGGTGTGGGTGAGGTCGCGGCAGGTCTCCTGGGTGAGGCCGTCGACGAAGGTGGACTGGCCCTGCCAGTACTTCACGACCTCGTCCCGGGTGTCGAGGCCGCTGCCGGGCACCGTCTTCGGCAGGGCGCCGTCGGAGGCGAGGTAGACGTAGGCGGGCACCCGGTTGCGGAAGGTCGCGACCGCCTTGTCGTACACCGTGCGGTCGTTGAGGAAGACGGCGATGCCGATGGTGGCCTCCGTCATGCTCAGCTCCCAGTTGCCGTTGGAGCGTGAGCCGTTGACCACCTTCGGCAGGTAGACGCCCCGCAGCATCGCGCCGAAGCGGTCGACCTTGTCGGCGGGCCAGCCGCCGTAGGTGTAGCGGATGATCTCGGCGGCCCGCGGCCAGGTGGAGGCCGCCCAGGCGCTCTGCAGCGGGGCGTTGCTGTTGGTGTGGTCCTTGACCGTGCCGGACCAGGCGTCCATGATCTGGACGGCCTTGGCGGCGTAGCGGGTGTCCCGGGTGATCGACCACTCCAGGGCGAGGGTGTACGCGGCCAGTGCGTCCTCGCGCTCGTCGGTGCAGCCGTAGTTGGGGTTGGAGTACGAGCCGCACTCGACCACCGCGCGGGGCTTGGGGGTCCGGCTCAGCGAGGCGTACTTGCTGGCGTGCATCTGGTCGTAGGCGCTCTTCCACGGCTGCGCCCCGGCCTGCACCTCGGCGCGCACGAAGTCGAGTTGGGACTTGGAGAGCAGCACGCCGGGGTGGGCGAACGCGGTGGGCGCGGCCTCGGCCGGAGCGGGGGAGGTCGCGCTGATGCCGACGGGTATCGCGCAGACGAGGGCGAGCAGCGCGGCGGCCGCGGGAAGCCGGCGGCGACGGTGGCGACGGTGCATGGGTCCTCCGGTCGGTGGGGGCGACGGGAGCTGGAGTCAACTAGTCCGGCGATGGCCACGTCAAGTCAACTGGAAACTTTCCTGTCAGACATTCCGTCAACTCGTGGCACATGATCACCGAGCAATCGCTCTCCTGTGTTCATGAGTTGACAGGAATTTGGTGCAGACCGGCTTCTTGACGGTGATGAGTCATCAGGAGTTGAATCTGGACCGCCGGCCGGCAGTCGTACATCGCCCATCCGTCCCACCCACCCCCACACCGAAGGCGGATCCGATCATGGCCTGGCCCCCACCCCACCATGCCGTCCGCACGCGCCGGACGGCCGCCGCGCTGCTCTCCGGCGCCCTGGCCGCGACCGGCCTGCTGGCCGGAGCCCCCGGCGCGCACGCGGCAGGCGAAACCGTGAACGTCTGGCTCACGACCACCGACGACGCCGGCGGCCGGCACGTCACCCGCGGGCTCGCCCAGCAGGCGGCGTTCACCTTCAACCCGGGCTCCGGCAGCGGAGGTCAGCTGATCTCGGTCGACGAGTCCACCCGCTACCAGCAGTTCACCGGCGGCGGCGCCTCGTTCACCGACACCGCCGCCTGGCTGATGAACGGCAGCGGCGCCCTGGGCGCGGCCACCCGCGACGCCACCATGCGCAAGCTCTTCTCGCCGACCGAGGGCATCGGGCTGTCGTTCCTGCGCAACCCGATGGGCTCCTCCGACCTGGCCCGCTACGGCTACACCTACGACGACCAGCCCGCGGGCTCGGTCGACCCGGCGCTGAACGGCTTCACGATCGGCCACGACCTGGCCGACGTGCTGCCGCTCACCAAGCAGGCCAAGCAGCTCAACCCGGCCCTCACCACCATGGCCTCGCCGTGGACGGCGCCCGCCTGGATGAAGGACAGCGGCAACCTCGGCGGCGGCTGGCTGAAGGCCGAGTACTACGGCGCCTACGCCCAGTACTTCGTGAAGTACCTGCAGGCGTACCAGGCGCAGGGCGTGCCGGTGAACTACGTGACGGTGCAGAACGAGCCCACCTGCTGCGCCGGCTACCCGTCGATGAGCTGGAACGGCTCGGGCCTCGCCTACTTCACCAAGAACAACCTGCTGCCGGCGCTGGCCGGCGCGGGCCTGCCGACCAAGGTCCTGGCCCTGGACTGGAACTGGGACCAGTACAACGGCTACGCGGCACCCGTGATGGACGACGCGGCGATCCGCACCCACCCCAACTTCGGCGGCATGGCCTGGCACGGCTACGGCGGCGACGTCTCGGCGCAGACCACCGGGCACAACCAGTACCCGACGGTGGACGCCTTCGACACCGAGCACTCCGGCGGCACCTGGATCGGCGACCAGCAGCAGGAGGACATGCGCAACATCATCGACTACACCCGCAACTGGGGTAAGTCGGTGACCAAGTGGAGCCTCGCCGTCGACCAGAACATGGGCCCGCACTACGGCGGCTGCGGCACCTGCACCGGCCTGGTCACGGTGCACAACGGCGACTCCCGCAGCGGCCAGGTGGACTACACCGTCGAGTACTACACCATGGGCCACCTCACCAAGTTCGTGAAGCCGGGCGCCTACCGGATCGCCTCCACCGCCAACTCCGCGGTGCCGAACGTCGCCTGGCAGAACCCGGACGGCTCCAAGGCGCTGATCGCGTACAACGACAGCGGCAGCGCGCAGACCGTCCGGGTGGTCTGGGGCGGCCAGAACTTCAGCTACGGCCTGCCCGCGAAGACCTCCGCCACCTTCACCTGGGCCGGTACCCAGGGCGGGGGCGGCGGCGCGACCGGCCGGATCACCGGCCTGGGCGGCAAGTGCCTGGACGTCGCGGGCGCCAACTCCGCCAACGGCACCGCCGTGCAGCTCTACGACTGCAACGGCACCGGCGCCCAGAACTGGACGGTCGGCACCGACGGGACGGTCCGCGCCCTCGGCAAGTGCCTGGACGTGGCCTCCGGTTCGACCGCCGACGGCGCCAAGACCCAGCTGTACGACTGCAACGGGACGGGCGCCCAGCAGTGGGCGTACAACCCGTCGACGCACGACCTCGTCAACCCGACGGCGAACAAGTGCCTGGACGTGACGGACAACAGTCCGGCCAACGGTGCCCGGATCCAGATCTGGACCTGCACCGGCGCGGCCAACCAGAAGTGGACGGCCCCGACCTCCTGACGGGCCGGTCGTCCACGGGCACGCGCCCGGTCCTGCCGCAGGGCAGGACCGGGCGCGTCGCCGTTGCGTCAGGCGCCGAGCTGCCAGACGGTGCCGTGCCCGGCCAGGGTCGCCACCGTCAGGACGGCGAGGTCGGCGACGCCGAGCGCGATGCCGAGCAGGGCCCGGCCGCGCCGTCCGGTGCCGCGGACCAGGGCGAGCGTGCCGAGCACGATCGCGACCGGGCCGAGCACCAGGTTGAAGAGCAGCAGCCCCGGCAGGGCCAGCAGGAAGGAGGCGACGGCCATCTGGTCGCCGTCGGCGGTGGTGCGGGTGCGGGGTGTGGCGAGCTGTTCCATGGCAGGACTCCGGTGGGAGGTCGAAAGGGTGCCGGGTTGTCAGCGGTGCCGGGCGCGGGCGATCCGCTCGCGGGCGCCGAAGGCGAGCAGCCAGAGCGCGATCGCGGCGGAGGCGGCCAGGAAGACCGGCATGGAGGTGTGGATCGCGGCCCCCGCGAGGAGGCCCATGGCGACGATGACGATCAGAAGGCTCACGGCAGGTGTCCTCTCCCCGGTCGGCGGCCGATTCGGTGTACGACTGTTCGCCGACTTTTCCATCGTACGCGCTCCGGGGCTCGCCAAAGTCGGCAAACGGTTGTTTACTGAATGATGTGAGTCACACCCCCGGGGTCCGCCAGGCCCAGAAGCAGCAGAGTCGCCGCGCCCTCCTCGACGCCGCCCTCGGCCTGCTGGAGCACCAGAACCTCAGCGGCGTCGGCGTCCGCGAGGTGACCCGGGGGGCCGGGCTCTCGCCGGCCGGGTTCTACCGGCACTTCCGCGACCTGTCCGAGCTCGCCGTGGTGCTGGTCGGGGAGTCGCTCGCCAGTCTGCACGGGATGATCCGCCGGGTGCTGGCCGAGTCCGGCGACTCCGACCAACTCATCGACCGCTCGGTCGAGTTGATCGCCGACCACGTACGCGAGCACCCGGCGTACGTCCGCTTCCTGGCGCGCGAGCGGCACGGCGGGGTGCGGGCCGTCCGGGAGGCCATCGCCGCCGAGTTCGAGCGCTTCGCCGACGAGGTGGCGGCCGGCCTCGGCGCCCAGCCGGCCTCGGAGGGCTGGTCCCGGGCGGACGTGCGGATGCTCGCCGAACTCTACGTCGAGCACATGGTGGCGACCGCCGCCGCCTTCCTGGAGGCCGGCCCGGCGGGGGAGGCGCGGATCGCCCGCACCGCCCGCACCCAGCTGCGGCTGATCACCACCGGCCGCCGCCACTGGCTCGACGGGGGCTGAGATCCCGCAGGGGGCGCGGAAGGCCGTGCGGTTCCGGGGTGCCCGATCAGTGCGCTCTCCGCGTCCGCGTTGCGCAGTTCCGCCCCCGGCCTTCGGCCGGGAGGTGCCCCCGGCACCCCTGTTCGTGGTCGGCCTTCCCTGCGCCCCCGGGGTGGCCGACAGGTGGCTACTGCCAGAGGTCCTGGCCGTCGCGGCCGCTCGGATCGGCCGTCAGCAGGTCCTCGTGCAGCCCCGCCGCGGGGCGCGAGCGGTCGAGTTCCTCCAGCGTCGTGAAGACGGCCTCGTGGGCGACGGCCCGGGCGAGGAGCGTCAGGTCGTCACGGTCGGCCCCGGCGTCCAGCAGGCGGCGGGCCGCCGGCAGTCGTTCCAGGGCGCCCGGGGCGGCCCAGCCGTCGACGGCGTCGTGCCAGAGCGTCCGGAGCGGGGCGTCGCGGGCGGGCTGCGGCCGGTCGTCCTCGATCTCGTTCACCGCAGCAGGATGCCGCACGGGCCCGGCTCCGGGAGCTCCTGAGGGGCGGTTGTTGTAACCGATAATTCATACAAGCATATTGACTGGGCGTCATGAACACGCCAGGTTTGGAGGACCCCCACTCCGAGAGGCCCTCCCATGAAGAAGCCGCTCATCGGCGCGTCCCTGGCCCTGCTGCTCGGCGGCGCCACCGCGCTGGCCGGTGCCGCCCCCGCCGCGGCCGCCACCGAGGGCGCCGCAGCCGTCGCCGTCGACTTCGCCGGCACCGTGGCGCTCAGCAACTGTTCCGGCTCGGTCGTCCGGCTGCCCGGCTCGGCCGCCACCGACCCCGCGCTGGTGCTCACCAACGGCCACTGCCTGGAGAGCGGCATGCCCTCGCCCGGTCAGGTGATCACCAACCGCTCGTCCAGCCGCAGCTTCACCCTGCTCAACTCCTCCGGCGGCAGCCTCGGCACCCTGCGCGCGAACAAGGTCGTCTACAGCACGATGACCGACACCGACGTGACGCTCTACCAGTTGACCAGCACCTACGCCGCCATCCAGTCCCGCTACGGCATCGCCCCGCTCACCCTCTCGGCGAGCCACCCCGCGGCCGGTGCCTCGATCAAGGTGGTCTCCGGGTACTGGAAGAAGATCTACTCCTGCAGCGTGGACGGCTTCGTCTACCGGCTGAAGGAGGGCGGCTGGACCTGGAAGGACTCCGTCCGCTACACCTCCAGCTGCAACACCATCGGCGGCACGTCCGGATCCCCGGTCGTCGACACCGCCACCGGCCAGGTCGTCGCCGTGAACAACACCGGCAACGAGGACGGCGAGCGCTGCACCGAGAACAACCCGTGCGAGGTCGACCAGAACGGCACGGTGACCGTCCGCAAGGGCATCAACTACGCCGAGGAGACCTATCTCATCCCCGCCTGCTTCGCCGCGGGCAACAAGCTCGACCTGAACCGGTCCGGCTGCGCGCTGCCCAAGCCGTAGCGGGCCGGTCCACGCCCGCAAGGGCCCGACAGCCAACTGCCGCCCCCTCCCCGAGGGCCGTCCGCCGACCGGCGGGCGGCCCTCGCGGCGTTCCCGGGCGGGCCGGCGTGACCGGCGCCGCCGCCCTTCACGAAGAAGTGAATCAGTGCTTCAATGCTTGGCATGGCATACCGACGCACCCCCGCCGTCCAGGCCCGGCTCGACGCCCAGCGCGCCGCCGTGCTCCAGGCGGCCGTCGCCCTGCTCGCCGAGCGCGGCTACGCGGGCTGCTCGGTCGCCGCCGTCGCCGAACGCGCCGGGATCGCCACCGGCTCCATGTACCGGCACTTCGCCGGCAAGTCCGACCTCGCCGTCGAACTCTTCCGCACGGTCGTCGGCGGGGAGGTCGCCGCCGTCACCGCGGCCGTCGAACGCGAGTCCACCCCGCAGCGCCGGGTCGCCGCCGTCGTCGAGACCTTCGCCGCCCGCGCGCTCAAGGCCCCCCGCCGCGCCTACGCCCTGCTCGCCGAACCCGCCGACCCGGTCGTCGACGCCGAACGCCTGGTCTTCCGCCGGGCCTTCCGCGACCTCATCGCCGCGCAGATCGCCGACGCCGTCGAGAGCGGCGAGCTGCCGCCCCAGGACGCCGGACTGACCGCCGCCGCGCTGGTCGGCGCGATCGGCGAGGCCCTCGTCGGCCCGCTCGCCGCCGGCGGCGACCCGGGCGACACCATCCCCGCACTCACCGCCTTCGCGCTGCGCGCCCTCGGCACCCCCGAGGCCGCACCGCCGGCCCGCACCACCCGCTGAACCCCGAAGCCCCGCAGAACCGTTCGAGCACCGAAACCCCGCAGACCCCCAGACCCCCGCCAGGAGGACGGCATGCCGACGCACGAGGTCACCAACCAGGTCCCCGACCCGTACGGCCACGACGTCGCCGCCGACCCGGCGCTGCTCGCCGCCCTGCACCGGGCCGGCGCCGGCTGGGCCGAGGACGAACTCCACGAGCTCGGGCGCCTCGCCGGCTCCGAGGAGGCCGACACCTGGGGCCGCCTCGCCAACGAGAACCCGCCCGTCCTGCGCACCCACGACCGCTACGGCCACCGCGTCGACGAGGTCGAGTTCCACCCGTACTGGCACCGGCTGGTGGACACCGCCGTCCGGTACGGCCTGCACGCCGCCCCCTGGGCCGACGACCGCCCCGGCGCGCACACCGCCCGCGCGGCCAAGTTCTACGTCTGGGGCCAGGTCGAGGCCGGCCACACCTGCCCGATCTCCATGACCTACGCCGCGGTGCCCGCCCTGCGCGCCACCCCCGACCTCGCCGAGCGCTACGAACCGCTGCTCTCCGCCCGGGAGTACGACTTCGGGCTGCGCGAGCCCGGTACCAAGCGCGGCCTGATCGCCGGCATGTCGATGACCGAGAAGCAGGGCGGCTCCGACGTCCGAGCCAACACCACCACCGCCGTCCCGCACGCCGACGGCAGCCACCGGCTCACCGGCCACAAGTGGTTCACCTCCGCGCCCATGTCGGACGTCTTCCTCACCCTCGCCCAGGCCCCCGGCGGACTCAGCTGCTTCCTGCTGCCCCGCGTGCTGCCCGACGGCAGCCGCAACCCGATCCGCCTCCAGCGGCTCAAGGACAAGCTCGGCAACAAGTCCAACGCCTCCGCCGAGATCGAGTACGAGGGCGCCACCGGCTGGCTCGTCGGCGAGGAGGGCCGCGGCGTCCCCACCATCATCGAGATGGTCAACATGACCCGCCTCGACTGCACGATCGGCGCCGCCTCCGGCATGCGCTACGGCACCGTCCGCGCCCTCCACCACGCCACCCACCGGCGGGCGTTCGGCGCCGCCCTGGTCGACCAGCCGCTGATGCGCAACGTCCTCGCCGACCTCGTCGTCGAGTCCGAGGCCGCGACCGTCGTCGCGATGCGGCTCGCCGCCGCCACCGACGCCGCCCTCGCCGGCGACGAACAGGAGACCCTGCTGCGCCGCCTCGGCCTCGCCGTCTCCAAGTACTGGGTCTGCAAGCGCGGTCCGGCGCACGCCGCCGAGGCGCTCGAATGCCTCGGCGGCAACGGCTACGTCGAGGAGTCCGGCATGCCCCGGCTCTACCGGGAGGCCCCGCTGGTCTCCATCTGGGAGGGCTCCGGCAACGTCGCCGCCCTGGACGCGCTGCGCGCCATGGCCCGCCGCCCCGCCAGCGTCGACGCCTTCCTCGCCGAACTCGACGCCGCCGCGGGCGCCGACCGCCGCCTCGACGCCGCCACCGCCGCCCTGCGCAAGCAACTCGGCGACCTCACCGACCTCGAGTACCGCACCCGCCGGCTGGTCGAGTCGATGGCACTCACCCTCCAGGGCTCGCTGCTCGTCCGGTACGGCGACCCGGCCGTCGCCGACGCCTTCTGCGCATCCCGGCTCGGCGGCGACCACGGACTCGCCTTCGGCACCCTGCCCGCCGGCACCGACACCGCCGCGATCCTGGACAGGGCCGTCCGGCGGTGACCGGGACCGACGAAGTCCGCGCCTTCTGGCAGCAGTTGGGGCTGCCCGGCCTCATCGACGTGCACACCCACTTCATGCCCGAGCAGGTGCTCGACAAGGTGTGGGCGTACTTCGACGCGGTCGGGCCGCTCACCGGGCAGCCCTGGCCGATCGCCTACCGGCACGCCGAACGGCAACGCGTCGACACCCTGCGGGAGTTCGGCGTCCGCGCCTTCACCGCCATGCTCTACCCGCACAAACCGGCGATGGCCGCCTGGCTCAACGCCTGGGCCGCGGACTTCGCCGCCCGCACCCCCGACTGCCTGCACACCGCCACCTTCTACCCCGAGGACGGCGCCGCCGGGTACGTCGAAGCGGCGCTCGACCGCGGCGCCCGGGTCTTCAAGGCCCATGTGCAGGTGGGTGCGTACGACCCGGCCGACCCGCGGCTCGACGCCGTCTGGGGCCTGCTCGCCGAGAGCGGCACCCCGGTCGTCACGCACTGCGGCTCCGGCCCCGCCCCCGGCAAGCACACCGGGCCCGGGCCGATCGGCGCCGTCCTCGCCCGCCACCCCCGACTCCACCTGGTGGTCGCGCACATGGGCCTGCCCGAGTACGCCGACTTCCTCGACCTCGCCGACCGCCACCCGAACGTCCACCTCGACACCACCATGGCGTTCACCGACTTCACCGAACGCCTGGCCCCCTTCCCGCCGGGCCTGCGGCCCCGCCTCACCGACCTGCAGGACCGCATCCTGCACGGCACCGACTTCCCCAACATCCCGTACGGGTACGGGCACGCGCTGACCGCCCTGGAGCGGCTGGGCCTGGGGGAGGAGTGGCTGCGGGCGGTGTGCTGGGGGAACGCGGCACGGCTGTTCGGAGTGGCCGGAGGGTGAGCCGCTGCGCGGGGCGGGGTGACGGGGTAGTGGCGTGCTCTCCGGCTCGTGCGGTGTTCGCGGCTCGCACGGTGTTCCGTCAGGTGGCGCCCCTGAATGGCTGGCGCCGGGGTCGGGGTGCGGCGCGGTGCGACACGGGTGCGGGGCGGGCGGGTGAGACTGGGCGGATCCGGTGAAGGGAACCGCCCGTCTTGCTCCCCGTCCTGTTCGCCCTGTGCGGCGCGATCAGCAACGCCCTGGCCACCGTGCTGCAGCACCGTGCCGCGCAGACCGTGCCGCGCTCCTCCGGCTTCCGGTTCGGCCTGCTGCGCGACCTGGCCCGCCGCCCGGTCTGGCTGGCGGGCATCGCCGCGGTGACCGCCGCCGCGCTCTTCCAGGCGGTGGCGCTGGCCCGCGGCGCCCTCTCGGTCGTCCAGCCGATCTTCGTCCTGGAGCTGCCGTTCGCGCTGGTCATCGCCTCGGCGACGTCCCACCGGAACCTCTCCCGCCGGGCCTGGGCCGCCGTCGCCTGCATGGTGGTCGGCCTCGGCCTCGCGCTGGGGGCCGCCGCGCCGACCCCCGGCACGATGCACGTCCCGATGTCCCGCTGGATCCCGGCCCTCGCGGGCTGCGGCGCCGCGATCGCGGTGCTCTGCGCGGTGGCGCTGCGCCGTCCGCCCGGCGGGGTCCGCGCCGCCTGCCTGGCGGGCGCGGCGGCCGTCGGCAACGCGCTGACCGCGGCGCTCATCAAGTCCTCCACCCATCTGCTCGACAAGCACGGGCTGGAGGCCTTCCTCACGGCCTGGCAGACCTACGGCTTCGCCGTCGCCGGGGTCGGGGCGCTCTACCTGCTGGAGAACGCCCTGCAGTCGGGTCCGCTGGTGGCCTCGCAACCCGCGCTGACCCTCGGCGACGCGGGGGTCAGCCTGCTGCTGGGTGTCCTGCTGTACGAGGAGACGCTGCGCGCCGGCCTCTGGCTGATCCCCGAGACCGTCGGCGTCGCGCTGATCGTCGCCGGCGTCGTGGTGCTCGCCCGCGCGCCCTTGACCAGCACCCTGATGAGCCCCGAGGACTGAGACGGGGCCGCCGCGGCCGTCACCGCACCTGTGCCAGCACCGCCAGCGCCTCGGCGTGGACCCCGGGGGCGGCGGCCAGGAAGCTGTCCGCGGCCGGCGTCCACGGCCGCCCCGCCGCGTCGGTGACCACGGCCCCGGCCTCGGCGGCGATCAGGGCACCCGGCAGCAGGTTGGGGCCGTCCTGGCCGTACTCCCAGAAGAGGCCGAGGTTCCCGGCGCCGACCTGGGCCACCTGCAGGGCGGTCGGGCCGAGGTTGCGGACGGCCAGGGCCCCGCCGAGCATCGCCGTCAGCGATTCGCCGGCCCGCCGCCGGGCGACCGGGTCACCGGCCACCGTCGGCGGCTGCGCGGTGGCCGCGACCGCGACCTGCAGGGTGCGGGGGGTCGGGGCGATCGGCCGGCCGTCGAGGTGGGCGCCGCAGCCGCGCAGTGCGGTGTAGGTGGCGTCCTGGAGCGGCGCGTGCACCACGGAGAGCACGGCGGCGCCGTCCCGGACGAGGGTGGCGGTGACCGCCCAGTGCGGCAGCCCGCCCAGGTACTGGACGGCGCCGTCAGTGGCGTCGCAGACCCACCACTCGCCCTCGGCGGGCACGTCGCCGTCCAGTTCCTCCCCGTGCCACCCGGCGGACGGCCGCAGCGCGGTGAGGCGCTCGCGCAGCAGTGCGGCGGCGGGGCCGTCCACCGCGCGGAAGGCGGCCACGGCCTCGGCGAGATCGGTCGCGGACACCGGGGCCGGGCTCTGCAGGGCGGTCAGCCGCCCGCCGACGGCGTGCACCGCGTCGATCGTTTTGGACAGCGTCTTCTCCACGGGGGTCCTCTCGGTCGTGGCCTGCCCGGTCGTGTCCGGCTCGGCCATGGAGAAGAAGTACCGTGATCGCGGCGGACCAGGACTCTCAATCGGCCAGGAACGGCGGAGATCGGACACAGTGGACCTCGAAACGGCGGATCCGGACGACCGGCTGGACGAGCTGGACCGGCGGCTGGTCTGCGCCCTGCAGATCGACGGCCGGGCCGAGACCGGCCGGATCGCCGAGGTGCTCGGCGTCTCCGCCCGGACGGTGACCCGGCGCCTCGCCCGGCTGCTCGGCAGCGGCACCGTCACCGTCGTCCTCATGCCGGACGTCCGGGACCGCGCGGTGGGTGCCCTGCTGCTGAGGGTCCGCGTCCTGCGCGGCAAGGTGGAGACCGTCGCGCACGCGCTGGCGGCCCGCCCGGACGTGCCGTTCGTCGACATCATGCTCGGCGGCAGCGAGGTGAGCGCCGTCGTGCTCACCGACGCCGGCTCCCGGGACCGCCTGCTCTACGGCCAACTCCCCGCCACCGGAGCCGTCCTGGAGACCGATGTGCACGCGGTGCTGCACGCCTTCGCGGACGCCGGCCACTGGCACTCCGGCCACCTCGCGCCCGAGCAGGTCGCCGCCCTCGCCCCGCCCGCCCCGACCACCGCGGCCCCCGCCACCGACGCGCTGGACCGGTCCCTGCTCGACCTGCTCGGCCGGGACGCGCGCCGGTCGCACGCCTCCCTCGCCGCCGCCTCGGGCGCGCCCGAGTCCACCGTGCGCCGACGGCTGCACCGGCTCGCCGCGGGCGGACTGCTGCGCACCCACGCCACCGTCGACCCCCGGCTGCTCGGCATGGCGGTCGACGCCAACCTCTGGCTGGACGTGCCGCCCGGCCGGCTGGCCGAGGTCGGCGGGGTGCTGGCCGGGCACCCGCAGGTGCACGGCGTCCTCGCGACCAGCGGCCCGGCCAACCTGATGGCCACCGTCTTCTGCGAGGACCACGCCGCCCTGTTCCGGTTCACCACCGACGTGCTGGGCCCGCTCGACATCACCCGCGCGGAGACCGCGATCGTCGCCCGGGCGGTGAAACGCGCGGGCGTACGCCTCGTCGCCCCGATCCGCCGATGACGGCCCGCGGGGCGGGTGCGCCGGGCAGACTGGGGGGTATGTGCCGATCGATCAAGACGCTCCGGCCGCCGGAGACGCCGGAGGTCACCACCGACGACGTCCACGCCGCGGCCCTGCAGTACGTCCGCAAGGTGTCCGGCTTCCGGACGCCGGCCGCCCACAACAGGGAGGCCTTCGAGCAGGCGGTCGCGGCGGTGGCCGCGGCGACCCTGGAGCTGCTCGAAGGCCTGGAGATCCGGGGTGCCGGACGGGTGGAGGTCAGGCCCCCGTCGTCGACCCCGGTCGGATGACCATCAGCACCACGACCACCGCCCACAGCAGGTTGAAGACCCCGGCGGTCATCGGCAGCAGCTTGAGGCCGCGCTCCGCCCGCTCCCGGTCGTCGCCGCGGGAGTGGGCGGCGGGGGTGCCCGCCTCCGCGTCCAGGGTGTCGATCACGGACTGCTGGGCGGGCACCACGAAGAGCAGCAGCGAGCCGGCCGACAGCGCGGTGATCACGATCGAGGCGATCAGCCAGCTCTGGCCGAGGACGTCCATCACCTGGGCCACGCCGATGCCCAGCAGCGGGACGGCGATCCCGAGCAGCGCGTAGACCTGGGTGATCCGGTGCAGCAGCCGCACCGAGGCGGCCGCGACCGGCTGGTCCGCGCCGGAGCCCAGGGCCGCGGCCGCGCGCCGCGGGAACATGCTGACGGCGACCGCCACCGGGCCGATGAACAGCACCGAGGCCAGCACGTGCAGGCTCAGCAGGAACTTGGCCATGGGGAAGTCGTCCTTCGCGCGGCGGGGGAGGAATGGGCGGACCTGCGCGGATGCGGTCCGACGCGGCCGTCGCCGACGCTAACACCCCTTACGCGGACGCCCCCGAACGCCCCTGGACTCCTCCTGGGCGCAGGCCGTCCGGCTGCAGGAGCCGGACCGGCCGGGTGCTGACCGCGGCGAGCAGGGCCCCGCTGCCGGGGGCCGCCCAGTCCAGCAGGTGCAGGTCGCCGTGGCGGTACAGGGCCGGTCCGGGGCCGGGAAGGTCCAGCGGCAGCGCGGACAGGTCGACGGAGGCGAGGGTGTCCAGGCTCGCCCGGCCGATCTTGATCATCGCCTCCTTGCGGACCCACTGCCGCAGGAAGGCCCCGTCCGGGTCCGGACGGGCGGCCACCAGGGCGGACTCGGCGGGGCCGAGCACCCGGTCGTGCAGGTCGGCGGTGCCGTCCCGGCCGCCCGGCAGTTCGACGTCCACGCCGACCGGCGCGGGCCCGGCGGCCGCGGCCACCACGCCCTCGGTGTGCGACAGGCTCAGCCCCACCTCCGGCCGCCCGGCCAACGAGGGCGCGCCGTGTCCGGAGAGCCCGCAGTCGGGGCAGTACTGCTCCAGCACCAGCCCGGCGACCGGGACGCCCAGCAGCCGGGACGCGCAGAGCCGGACGAGCAGGTGCGCGGCGACGAAGTCCAGCCGGTTCCGGTCGCGGTGGAAGCGCGCCGCGCGCTCGCGTTCGACCGGGGTCAGCAACTCCTCACCGAGGCCGGGCAGCGCCAACACCTCGGCGCTCCCCGCGACCGCCACCAGCCCCCCGCCGACCGTCCCGTCCACCCGCTCGCCCTCCTCGGCTCCGTCCGGACCACCCTAGGCCGCCGTCCCCGGGACCCTCCCGCGTCCGGCGGGATCCGGCCGGGCCCGGTACAGGCGGATCAACCTGACATATTGTCATGTTCCTTGAAGATTACTGATGTCAACCCCGTCGGAACCGCTGCGCCACGGCCTGTGCTGTGCGACCATCGCCAAGGAATTCGGCTGACAGTACGGCTTGACACGGTGGGGAGTGCCCATGTCGCACTACGTGGAGTTCCTGACGGCCGACGGCGCGGTGGTCCGGGTGGAGAGCACCTCCCAGACCCCGGCGGCGTACGGCATGCAGCCGGTCGGCCGGGGCAGCGGCGACGCCGTCGTCCGCGCCTCGGAGACCTTCGAGCACGCGTTGGGCGGCGTCCGCGCCGCCGCCGAGGCCGCGCTCGCCGTCCTGCGCGACGGCAGCCTTCGCCCGGACGCGGTGGAGATCGAGTTCGGCGTCAAGCTCTCCGCCGAGGCGGGCGCGCTGATCGCCCGGACGGCGGCCGACGCGCACCTGACGGTCAAGCTCTCCTGGTCACCCGGCACCACCGGGGAACGGGCGGGGCACTGACCGGACGTGCCGATGCAGGACGTCCGCTGGCTCGCCCGGATCGACACCGCCGGGCCCGCCGGGCCGCTGACCGGCGCCGGCATCCTCATCTCCGACCGCGAGGTGCTCACCTGCGCCCACGTGGTGCACGGCGTCCACGAGGCGGAGGTCCGGCTGGTCGCCCACCCCGACCTGCCGCCGCTCACCGGCACCGTCGCGCTGCGCGGCCCCTGGCCCGAACTCCCCGGCGGCGCAGGGGACGTGGCCGTCCTCCGGCTCCGCGAGCCCGTCCCCGCGCAGACCGCCGCGCCGGCCCCGTTCGCCCCGCTGCACCGCTGGGCCGGGCCGCCCGCACCCGCCCTGGTCGCCTACGGCTTCCCGGCCGGCCACGACACCGGCCTCAGCAGCGAGATCCGACTGACCCGCGGCGGCTTCCGGATCGCCGGCGAACTGGTGCAGCTGGAGCACGAGGGCACCGGCATGCCGCTCTCCCCGGGATTCAGCGGCGGACCGGTCGTCATCGCCGCCACCGGTGAGGTGGCCGGGCTGGTCACCGCCGCCCTCGACACCCTCGGCGTCCCGCGCGGCCCCGACGACCGCAGCCGGCCCGCCGCCCGGCTCGGCCAGATGCTGCCCGCCGAGGCCGCCGCCCGGTACGTCCCGCAGCTCGCCGACCGGCTCACCGGCGCCGCGCTGCCCGCCGACGCGGTGCGCGGACTGCGGCTGCTGCTCGGCGCCGGACCGCCGCCCGCCGACCCGCTGGAGCTCTACCGCGCCGCCGTCGGACCGCTCGGCTGCCCCGACCCGCCCAGCCGCCCCGCCACCCTCTGGGACGCCGGCTGGTACCTGCTCGCCGAGGTCCCCCGGCCGCCGCACGGGCCGCACCCCGTCGTCCACTTCGCCCACCACGTCGCCGAGGCGCACACCGACCCGGTCCTCCGCGACGGCCTGCTGGACTGGCTCGACCGGCACCGCGACACCGCCCCCACCGCCGGCCGCAGACGCGAGCGGTGGCGGCCCATCCTGGTCGAGATCACCCCGAGCGGCGCCGGACCCGCGATGTTCCACGTCGCGGTCGCCGCCGTCCGCGACGGCCGGATCGGCGCCGCCGACACCCGCACCGTCCCGCGGCTGCGCCTCAAGCACGCCGTCCGCGACCGCATCGACCACGAACTCGGCCGCCTGGAACCGGACGGCGCGGAACTCGTCATCTTCTCGCTGCCGCGCAAGTGGCTCACCGAGCCGGTGCACGGCTGGGCGCGCCGGCGCACCGACTACGGCCCGCTCGGGGCCGACCACGCCGTCGTCGTGGTCGACGCGCAGCGCCGCGCCGACCCGGCCGCCCGCCGCCAGCTCGAACTCAAGTGGACCCCGCTGCGGGCCGCCGCCGGCACCCTGCTGCACCAGCTGCGCTGCACCGAACTCCCGGACGGCAAAAGGCTCTACCACCGGCTGCGACCGCCCGAGCGGGTCGAGCTGCCCGCCCTCCCCGGCCCGCCCAGGGGCGCCCCGTACGAACCGCTGCTGGCGGCCGCCCTGCGGGCCGGCGTTCCCGCCGTGCTGTGGCCGGGCCAGACCTGCACCGCCGACCACACGCACACCCGGACCTGCCGCAACGAGCGATTCCTTGCCAGACTGGCGGAGGAACTGGCCGACGTCGCACCTGCCGACCTGCCGCGCCGGGTCAGGGAGTTGCGGCACGAGGCGGAGGAGGCGGCAGACCCATCGCAGCACTGGGCGGCGGGCCTGGTGCTGCTGTGGGAGGACCCGGCGGTACTGCCCGGCCCCCACCGCCCCTACCGCGTCGTCCCGACCGCACCGCCGCCCCACGCCGCGGGCCCCGAGTGAGACCGAGACCGCCGAAGGCCCCGACGAGTGAGCAGGAGCAGGAGAGCAATGCCGCTGAAGCGCATCTACCAGGGCGTCAACGAGCCGCACGACGGCATCGCCGAGCTGCCCGCCCCGCCGCCCTGGCGCGACTTCGACGGGGGGCCGCTGCTGGCGCAGCCCGAGGGCCCCGCCGACCCCGTGCCCGACCCGGCCCGGCACCGCGCCGCGACCTTCCGCCCCACCCCCGAGACCGTCGAACTCGTCAACGCCGCCCTCTACCTCAGAAGGCCACTGCTGGTCACCGGCCCGCCCGGCGGCGGCAAGTCCAGCCTGCCGTACGCGGTCGCCCGCGAACTCGGCCTCGGCCCGGTGCTCCGCTGGAACATCACCAGCCGCACCACCCTGCGCGACGGCCTCTACCAGTACGACCCGCTCTCCCGCCTCTACGCCGCCAACCGCTCCGGCCCGCAGACCCCCGACGCCTCGCTCGACGAACACCTGCGGCTCGGCCCGCTCGGCACCGCCCTGCTGCCCTACCGGCGGCCCCGGGTGCTGCTCATCGACGAGATCGACAAGGGCGACCTCGACCTGCCCAACGACCTGCTGCACATCCTGGAGGAGGGCCAGTACGAGATCGACGAACTCGTCCGCGCCGCCCCCCAGCAGCCCCAGGCGCACGTGCTCACCGCCGACGGCACCGGCCGGGCGCCCGTCCGCTCCGGCCGGGTCCGCTGCCGGGCCTTCCCGTTCACCGTGCTCACCTCCAACGCCGAACGCGAGTTCCCCGCCGCCTTCCTGCGCCGCTGCGTGGTGCTGGAGCTGCGCCGCCCCGAGGGCGCCGAGCTGGAGTCCATCGTCCACTCCCACCTCCCGGACTCCGACCGGCAGTTGGTCACCGAGATCCTCGACGTCTTCCTCGCCCGCCGCGAGGAGGGCGAACTCGCCACCGACCAGCTGCTCAACGCCATCTACCTCACCTCCCGCCCCGAACTCGGCGACGCCGCCGACCGGGCCGCACTCGCCGCCCAGGTGATGCCCTACCTCAGCCGCGGCCAGGACGACGATGTCTTCTGACCCGGCGGCCCTGGACCGCCTCACCGACCTGCTCGCCGAACTCGGCCTCTCGCCCCGGGCGCCCGTCGAACTGGCCGAACTGCTCTGGCTGGCCGCCCGCGGCACCGAGGGCGGCACCGGTACGGACACCGCCGGCCGGGCCGCCCCGAGCACCGACCGCCCGGCCGCCGGCGCCCCGGGCGGCCACCGCCCCCGCCACCGCACCGAGCACACCCCGGGCCCGGACGGCACCGGCCCGCGCACCGCCCTGCACCTGCCCGCCCCCGACCGCGGCGGCCGGCCCGCCCCCGCCGTCCCCGCACCCACCCCCGACGCCCCGATGCTGGCCCGCCCGCTGCCGCTGCAGCGCGCCCTGCGCCCGCTCAAGCGGCTCGTCCCGGACGAGCACCGCCGCCTGCTCGACGAGCAGGCGACCGCCGACCGGATCGCCGAGGCGCTGCGCGAGCCCGGCCCCGTCCAGTGGCTGCCGGTGCTGCGGCCCAGCGCCGAACGCTGGCTCGACCTGCACCTGGTGCTCGACCTCGGCCCGACGATGACCCTGTGGCGGCCGCTCGCCCGGGAACTGCGCACGCTCTTCCAGCAGACCGGGGCCTTCCGCCAGGTCTGCTCCGGCCGGCTGCTGCCGGACGGACGGCTCGCCCACCGCCGGATCGCCGAGGGCCGCTCCGCCGTTCTGGTGATCAGCGACTGCATGGGCCCGCAGTGGCGCTCGGGACCGGCCGGGGACCGCTGGCACCGCACCCTGCACGCGCTGGCCCGGCGGCTGCCGGTGGCGGTCGTCCAGCCGCTGCCCGAACGGCTCTGGCCGCTCACCGCGGTGCCCGCCGTGCCCGGGGTGTTCACCGCCACCGAGGCCGGCGCGCCCGACGCCGCCTACACCTTCGCCCCGTTCACCGACGCCCCGCCCGGGCGCGGCGCACCGGCCGTCCCGGTGCTGGAGCCGGGCCCCGAGTGGCTGGCCAACTGGGCGCAGCTGGTGGGCAGTCCGACCGGCGGGCAGGTGGTCGGCGCGGCGCTGATGGTCGGCGCGGCGACGAACCCCGCGGGCCGGGCGGTCGAGGCCGGGCCGGACCCGGAGGAGCTGACCGCCGAGGAACTGGTCGTCCGGTTCCGGGCGACGGCCTCCCGGGAGGCGTTCACCCTCGCCGGGATGACCGCGCTGACCACGCCCGCCCTGCCGGTGATGCGGCTGCTCCAGCAGGTCGGGCTGGCCCGCCCGCAGCCGCAGCACCTGGCCGAGGTGGTGGTGAGCGGTCTGCTGCGCGAACAGCAGGGCCGGCCGGGCTACTTCGCGTTCCGTCCGGGGGTGCGCGAGCTGCTGCTGCACACCCTGCCGCGGTCCACCGCGCACCATGCGCTGGAGCTGCTGATCCGGGTCGGCGGGCGGATCGGCGACACCGGCCGGACGGGCGCGGGAACCTTTCCGGCGTGGGTGGAGACGGCCGGCGGCGGCACCCTGACGCTGCTGGACACCCGGCCCTTCGCCCTGGTCAGCCCGGAGGCCGCCCGGCTGCTCGGAGTCACCGGCGCCCCGGTGTTCACCCTGGCCGGCCCGGTCGCCGGGACGCACCCCGCGGACACCGCGTCCGGGGCGCAGCAGGAGCAGGCGGCGGCCCGGCCGGTCGAGGAGGACGCGCCGCCCGTCCCGCTGCCGCCGGAGCCCGCGGCGCTGCCCGACCCGGAGCGCTCCCGGGCGGTGCTGCTGCTGACCACCTCGCGCGGCGCCCCGGGCGAGGTGCTGGAGGAGCAGGAGTACACCGCGCTGCGCGATCTCGCCGCGCTCGCCGAGGCCCTGGTCGACCCGGCGCTGGTGGGCCTGGACCGGCGGCACATCTGGCTCGGCGAGGACGACCCGGACGGCTTCCAGCGGGCGTTGCAGCGGGCCGTGCAGGAGGCGGAGGACACCCTGGTGGTGCACGTCGGCGGCCCGCTCGGCCCGGGCGACGAGCTCGGCGTGGCGGTCGGTGCCGGCCGCTGGGGCGGGGTGCACCGGCCGGGCCTGGACTGGCAGGCGGTGGTGGAGACGGTGGCGGCCGGCCGGGCGGCGCGGCGGCTGCTGATCCTGGACGGCTCGCGCAGCGTGCCGCCGGAGCCGGCCGCGGGCGGTCCGGTGGCGGTCGACCCGGGCAGCTTCCAGGTGGTCAACCTCCGCCACCCGGTGGACCGTTCGGTGGCGGGCCGGCTGGCGGCGGCGATCCGCACCGGCGACCCGGACGGCGCGCCGCAGCTGACCGTCCACCACCTGCTGGAGATCGCCCTGCAGTCCACCCCGCCGGCGCCGCCGGTGACCCGGATCTGGCCTCCCCGGGACGGCCGTCCGCTGGTGCTCGCCCGCAACGCCCAACTGCACGGCGGCCCGGTCGAGTCGCGCACCCCCTCGCACTCGGGCACGCACCGCAAGGAGCCGGCCGGCCCGGAGGCGCCCAGACCCTACTTCTTCCTCAGCCACCCCGGCGGCCCGGGCGGCCGTACGGTGGACCGGCTCTTCCAGGACCTCTGCGAGGAGGTGCTCCAGCTGACCGACCTGCCGTCCGCGGTGCCGCCCGGTTTCGTCGACCGCAGCCCCGAGCTGGACAGCTGGTCGCGCTGGCAGATCACCGAGGCGCTCGCCACCTGCCGGGTCTTCGTGCCGCTGTACTCGCCGCGCTACTTCGCCAGCGAGCGCTGCGGCCGGGAGTGGTACGGCTTCGCCCGGCGGGCGGCCCGGGCGGCGGACCGCTCGGCGGTGCAGGCGAGCGGCATCGTCCCGGTGATCTGGCTGCCGGTGGCCTCGGCCGAGCAGCCCGCGGCCGCCCGTCAACTGCGTTTCAACCACCGCAGCCTGGGTCCGGAGTACCAGAGCGAGGGCCTGTACGCGCTGGCCCGGGCCGCCGGCCGGCGCGAGCTGTACGAGCTCGCGGTGCACCGGCTGGCGACCCGGATCGTGCAGGTCGCGCACGAGACCCGCATCCCCCCGGGCCGCCCGCTGAACTGGGACGGCCTGGAGAACGCCTTCCTCAGGTCACCGCGCCCCGGCGGCTGAACCGCTCCTCGCGCCACTCGCCGCTCTCCAGCACCTCGGCGAGGTGCCGCACCGCGTCGAAGACGTCGGCACGGGAGAGGTAGAGCGGGGTGAACCCGAAGCGCATCAGGTCGGGGGCGCGGAAGTCGCCGATCACCCCGCGGGCGATCAGCGCCTGCATCACCGCGTAGCCCTCGGGGTGCCGCAGCGAGACGTGGCTGCCGCGCAGGGCGTGCTCCCGCGGGGTGACCGACTCCAGGCCGAGCGGCTCGACGAGCTCCAGGAACAGGTCGGTGAGCGCCAGCGAGGTGGCCCGCACCTGTGCCAGGTCGGCCTTCTCCCAGACGTCCAGCGCGGCGTCCAGGCCGGCCATGCCGAGCAGCGGCGGGGTGCCGGTCAGGAAGCGGCCGATACCCTCGGTCGGCGCGTACGAGGGCTCGAAGGCGAACGGCCGGGCGTGGCCGAACCAGCCGCTCAACGGCTGTGCGGCGGCGCCCTGGTGGCGCTGCGCCGCGTACAGGAAGGCGGGCGCGCCGGGGCCGCCGTTGAGGTACTTGTAGCCGCAGCCGACGGCGAAGTCCACGCCGCAGGCGTCGAGTTCGATCGGCAGGGCGCCGGCGGTGTGGCAGAGGTCCCAGACCATCAGGGCGCCCGCGGCGTGCACCTGCTCGGTGATCGCGGCCATGTCCAGCAGTTCGCCGGTGCGGTAGTCGACGTGCGAGAGCACCACCACGGCGGTGTCCTCGCCGAGGTGCTCGCCGAGGTCGGCGGCGCGCGGCAGCAGCACGGTGCGGGCGCCGTCGAAGAGGCCGGTGACGCCCTCGGTGATGTACAGGTCGGTCGGGAAGGCGGCGTGCTCGGCGAGCAGGGTGCTCCGGCCGGGCCGCAGCCGCATCGCCGCGCCGAGCACCTTGAAGAGGTTCACGGAGGTGGAGTCGCAGACCACCACCTGGCCGGGGGCCGCGCCCAGCATGGGCGAGAGCCGCTCGCCGAGCCGGTGCGGCATGGCGAACCAGCCGGCGTCGTTCCAGCTGCGGATCAGGCCCCGGCCCCACTCGCGCTCGACCATGCCGGCGACCCGGGCCGCGGTGGCCTTGGGCAGTGCGCCGAGCGAGTTGCCGTCCAGGTACAGCACGCCCTCGGGCAGGGCGAATTCGCCGCGCAGTGCGGCCAGCGGGTCTGCGGCGTCGAGGGCCGCGCACTCCTCGCGGGTGGTCACAGGTCGTTCCTCACGGTCCACAGCTCGGGGAAGATGTCCTGGTCGGCGGACTGCTTGAGCCAGCTGAGGCCGCTGGAGCCGCCGGTGCCGGGCTTGGCGCCCATGGTGCGCTTGACCGAGGAGAGGTGGCGCTGGCGCCAGCGGGTGACCCGCTCCGCGGTGTCGAGCAGGGCCTCGCCGAGCCGGGCGAGCTCGGCCAGCTCCGGGTCGGTGTAGACCCGGCGCCAGGCCTGCTCCACCTCGGCGCTGTGCCGGTGCCGGCCGGGGATCGGCTCGTGCGGCACGTCCACGCCGCGGCGGGCGAGCAGGGCGAGCGCGTCGTCGTACAGGCTGGCGCCGTGCAGGGCCGCGGTGAGCTCGGCGTGCACGGCGGGGGAGTCCTCGTACATCCGCAGCAGCGAGCCGGCCTTGTTGCCGAGCAGGAACTCCAGCCGCAGGAAGGCCGAGGACTGGAAGCCGGAGGCCTCGCCCAGCACCTCGCGGAAGGAGGCGAACTCGGCGGGCGTCATGGTGGCGAGCAGGTCCCAGGAGCTGACCAGCACGTCCTGTACGTGGGTGCCGCGGCGCAGTGCGGTGACGGCGCCGGCGGGGTCGTTCTCGCGCAGCGCGTGCTGGGCGGCGACCCACTCGCGCTGCAGCAGGTCGAAGAGCAGCTCCATCACCTGGGTGGCGACGATGAACGTGTACTCGGCCGGCACCTTGCTGCGCGGCTGCTGCAGGCTGTGCAGCACGTCCAGCATGGCGTAGCGCGCGTACGGGGTGCCGTTGCCGGGCTCCCCCTGCGGCGCGAAGGCGAGATTCGGCCGGTCGACGGTGTCCCCGCCCATGGCACTCCTCCTGGTGTGTCCTGTTACGTCCCACTCCCATCGTGGGGGCCACCATTGTGCGGCGGCATCCGTTCCGTCTTGAATGGGCGGCGGGCAGCGAAAACGCGCCCCGGGTTCATGACCGAAAGGTCTTGGGGCCGATCCGCTTTGCGAACGCAAACCCGACCCCGGGAGTCGCCTTGGACGCCGTCGACCGGCTGCTGCTCGCCGAACTCCAGGCCGACGCCCGGCTCTCCTACAACGAGCTCTCCCGGCGGGTGAAACTCTCCGCCCCGGCCGTCGCCGAACGCGTCCGCCGGCTGGAGGCCGACGGGGTGATCACCGGCTACCACGCGCACGTCGACCCCGCCCGGGCCGGCCTGGCCGTGATGGCCCTGGTCACCATGCAGTGCTACGGCCCGAACTGCGTGCTGCGCGACCCCGAGGTGGCCCGCTGGCCCGAGGTCTTCCAGCTGCACCGGGTCACCGGCGGCGCCTGCTGCACCCTGCTGGTCGGGGTGCCCGGCATGATCGCCTTCGAACGGTTGATCGACCGCCTCGCGGCCTACGGCCAGCCCGCCAGCTCGATGATCCTCTCCAGCCCCGTCCCCTGGCGCCCCGTGGTGGCGCCGTAGGCCCGCGGGTCCGTGCGGACGGCATAGGCTGCCCGTCGGACGCCCGGAACGCCGCGGGCGCGGGCGAGAGGACGGCTGGGCGCGATGGAGCTGATCGACCGGGCGAAGGTGGCCGAACTGGCCGGGGAGCGGCTCGACTTCCGCTTCAAGGCGATCCCCGCCGAGGCGTGGGGCCTGACCGTCGCCGAGTACCTCGCCACCGCCCCCGGGCTCGACGGCCTCGGCACCCCGCTGCTGACCCTGGACGCCGCCGCCCTCGACCACAACCTGCGCACCATGGCCGCCTGGTGCGAACAGGCCGGCGTCGGCCTCGCCCCGCACGGCAAGACCTCGATGGCCCCCGCCCTGTGGCAGCGCCACCTGGACGCGGGCGCCTGCGCGGTCACCCTCGCCAACCTGCCGCAGCTGCGGGTCGGCCGCGCCTTCGGCCTGCGCCGCGTCCACCTGGCCAACACCCTGCTCGACCCGGCCGGTCTGCGGTGGCTCTCCGCCGAGCTCGCCGCCGACCCGGAGTTCCGCTTCGCGAGCTGGGTGGACTCCACCCGCGCCGTCGCCCTGATGTCCGGGGCGCTGCGCGGCGCGCCCGCACCCGTCGACGTCTGCGTGGAGCTCGGCGCGCCGGGCGGACGCACCGGCTGCCGCACGCTGTCCGAGGCGGTCGAGGTGGCCCGCGCCGTGCACGCCGCACCGGGCCTGCGGCTGGCCGGCGTCAGCGGCTACGAGGGCCCGCTCGGCCCGGACGCCTCCCCGGCCTCGCTCTCCGCCGTGACCGGCTACCTGCGGGGCATGGCCGAGCTGCACCGGCAGCTCGCCGGCGAGGGCCTGTTCGACGAGGTGGACGAGGTCTGGGTGACGGCCGGCGGCAGCGCCTTCTTCGACACCGCCGCCGAGGAGCTCGCGCCGCTCGCCGACGACCGGACCCGGGTGGTCGTCCGGGCCGGCGCCTACCTCGCCCACGACGACGGCTTCTACCGCGGCATCTCGCCGTTCGGCCGCCGCGGCGCGGGCGAGCCGCTGCGGGCCGCGCTGCACGGCTGGGCCCGGGTGGTGTCCGCACCGGAGCCCGGCCTCGCGCTGCTGGACGCCGGCAAGCGCGACCTCCCGGTCGACCTCGGCCTGCCCGCCCCGCAGGAGGTCCGCGGCGGCAAGCCGCTCACCGGTGCGACGGTGAGCGCCCTCAACGACCAGCACGCCTACCTGCGGGACGCCGAGGTCGCCGTCGGTGACGTCGTCCGGCTCGGGATCTCCCACCCGTGCACGGCCTTCGACCGCTGGACGCTGATCCCGGTGCTCGACGACGCGGACGCGGACCGTCCGCGCGTCGTCGACCTGGTCCGGACGTTCTTCTGACCGGCGCCGCCCTTGGGCCGGGGCCGCGCCCGGGGCCTCCTGCCGGCGTCAGCCGAGCAGGACGCCCTGGTTGGTGGGCTGGAGGGTGCCGACGGTGAAGCCGGCCTTCGCGACGGGGAACTGCACGACCGGCTTGCCGTCGGTGCCGAGCACGGTGGCGGTCAGCTGGGTGGTCTCGTCCGGCGGGGTGACCACCAGGCCGGCGAGCACGGTGCAGGTGGCGTCCGCCTTGTCGCAGCTGCTCCAGGAGAGCCCGGAGAAGGCCGTGGTGCCGGGCTTCAGGGTGACGGCGACCGGCGGCCCCGGCTCGGCGACCCGGTGGGTGGCGGTGTCGGTGCGGGAGTCGTCGGCGAGCAGCCCGCCGTAGCCGAGGTGGCCCTTGACGGTGCAGGCGCGGCCGCCCTTGTTGGTGAGCATCACCATGGCCTTGCCGGCCTCCTGGATCTGCACGTCGGCCTTGAGGTCGGCGGTGCGGCAGCGGTCGGTACCGGCCTGCGCGGTGCTGCCGCCGGTGCCGGCCGCCGGGCCCGGCCCGGACGCCCCGGCGGGAGCCCCGCTCGCGGTGGAGCCGGTGCCGGCGGTGGCGGTGGAGGCCGCGGGGGCGGGCGCCGCGGTGCCGGTGCCGGCCGCGGTGGTGTCGTCGTCGCAGGCGACCGCGCCGAGCGCGAGGGCGAGGACGGCCGCGGCGGTGGCCGCCGCCCGGGTCGTGGCGGTCGTGCGGTGGTTCACGGGTGCTCCTGCGGGTCGCCGGTCACGGGGTGTCGGGCGTGATCACGCCGCGGGTCGGCGGCCCGGTTCTGCACGGAGTGTCCCGGCTCGGTAACGGGGCCCGGACGCCGGCACGGACCGTCAGCGCAGCCGCACGGTGACGCCGCCCTGCTTCAGGACGTCCAGCACCGCCTCGAAGTAGCTGCACTCCCGGCCGGCCAGCAGCATCCGCCGGTCCAGCCGGCAGGAGGCGAGTGCGGAGGCGTGCCAGACCAGCACGAACGGCGGCTCGGGGCCGTAGCCGCCGCGCAGGCAGTCGGCGAGCGCGTCCAGGTTGCTGCCGTAGTAGCCGTCCGGCGGGCGGAGGGCCGCTCCGAGCGCGGTGAACAGCGACCGTTCGTCGGTGACCTCCGTCCCGTCGAGGTGGAACACGGGTGTGGCCGGCGCGGACATGGCGCTCCTCGGTGGTTCGCCCGGATGGCGGTCCCGGGTCGAGCGGCCTCGGCCCGTGGGCTGGGATGGAGAGGACGTGCCGCCATCGACCCAGGGGCCCCATCATGACCAGTCTGCACCGCAAGGACCTCGGCCTGTTCGCCCTGCGCGCCGCTGTGGGCGGGGTGATGTTCGCGCACGGCGCGCAGAAGCTCTTCGGCTGGTTCGGCGGGGGAGGGATCGAGGGAACCGCCCAGGCCATGGAGCACATGGGCTACGAGCCGGGCCGGCCCAACGCCATCGCCTCCGGCCTCGGCGAGGCCGGAGGCGGGGCGCTGCTCGTCCTCGGCCTGGCCACGCCGGTGGCCGGTTCGGTGGTGGCCGGGACGATGGCCGGGGCCATCGCCGTGCACGCCCCGGCCGGTTTCTTCGCGATGGGGGGCGGCTTCGAGTACCCGGGGCTGCTCGGCACCTGCGGTCTGGCGCTGGGCATCTCCGGGGCGGGCCGCTACTCGCTGGATCACGCGCTGGGCCACGTGCTGGACCGGCCGTGGGTCGGGCTGCTGGCCTTCGGCGCGAGCGCGATCGGGGCGGCCGCCGTGGTGACCCGACGTCAGGACACCGTTCGCCGCAGGGAGATCCGGGAGGTCGAGCAGGCCGCCATGCAGGAGGGCGCGGGCCTTTCCTGACCAGCGGCGTCCCACCGGACCTGGCCGCGCGGGCCCGCCCGCGGCAGCCGTCGTTCCCACAGGAGCAGGAATCCATGAACCTCCAGATCCGTTCCGCAGCCCTGGTGGGCGCCGCCGCTCTGCTGGGCGGGGCCGCACTGGCCGGCTGCTCGTCGGACTCCTCGCCGTCCTCGGCCGTCTCCTCGGCGGCCGCCGCGATCGGGTCGAAGGCCTCCGAGCTGGCCTCGTCCGCGGGCGCACTCGCCTCCTCGGCGGCGTCCGCGGTGGCCTCCGCGGAGGCGGCGGCCTCCTCGGCGGTCGCCGACGTCACGGGTGGGCTGGACGCCGCCGGGGACGTGAAGCTGGGCACCCCGGTGACGTCCTCGGACGGCAAGGTCGAGGTACCCATCACCGTTGCCAATGGGCAGGGCGATCCGCAGAAGTACCTGGTGCAGGTCGACTTCCAGGACGCGAGCGGCAACCGGCTGGACACCGTGGTGGTGACCGTTCCGGAGGTCCCCGCGGGCGGAACGGCGCAGGCCACGGCTACGAGCAACCGCTCGCTGAGCGGTCAGGTCAAGGCCGTCGTGAGCCGGGCGGTGCGGTACTGAGCCGTATCCCAACGGAACCTTAAGGGCACCTCAAGCCCGGGGGACGACTCTTGACGGGACGTTTGGTCTAGTCCATTTTTGTGGCCAGGTGCAGGGAGCCCCTGGGCCGGTGCCGGCGGTTCGGGCCGTCGGTACCGGCTCGGCACACCTCCCCGCACCCGGTTCTTCTTGTGTGTGCAGGCCAACGTTCGATTTCCCTGTCATGCCCCTGACGTGGTGGTCCCACCCGCCGCGACTTCCCCCGGGGTGCGGCGGGACCGCCCCCACAACCAGGAGTCACGCAGCCATGCTTCGTTCCCTTCCGTCCCGGCCCCGGCCGAGCGGGCACCGCCGCCGCCGCGGCGCGGGCCTCCTCGCCGCCGGTACCGCGGCCTCCCTGCTGCTCGGCGGCGCGCTCGCGCTGACCGGCACCAGCGCCCAGGCCGCCCCCACCAACTCGACCGGCGCGCCCGCCACTTCGGGCGGCATCAAGGTCGCGTACTTCGACCAGTGGTCGATCTACTCCAACGCGTACTACCTGAAGACCGTCCAGGACACCGGCGTGGCCTCCAAGCTGGACTACCTGATCTACGACTTCGCCAACATCGACCCGACCAACCTCACCTGTTTCGAGGCGACCAAGGCCGCCTCGCAGAACGAGGACGACCCGAACGCGGGCGACGGCGCGGGCGACGCCTACGCCGACTACCAGAAGACCTTCGACACGGCGACCAGCGTGGACGGCGTCGCCGACACCTGGAACCAGCCGCTGGTCGGCAACTTCAACCAGCTGAAGAAGCTGAAGGCGAAGAACCCGAACCTCAAGGTGCTGCTGTCGATCGGCGGTTGGACCTACTCCAAGTACTTCTCCGACGTGTCGGCCACCGACGCTGCGCGCAAGAAGTTCGTCTCCTCCTGCGTCGACATGTTCATCAAGGGCAACCTGCCCGTGCAGGGCGGCTTCGGCGGCGCCGGCTCCGCGGCGGGCGTCTTCGACGGCTTCGACATCGACTGGGAGTACCCGGGCGGCGGCGGCCACACCGGCAACCACGCCTCGCCGAACGACAAGCAGAACTTCACCGCGCTGATGGCCGAGCTGCGCTCCCAGCTCGACGCGCAGGGCAGGACCGACGGCAAGAGCTACGCGCTCTCCGCCGCGGTCGGCGCCGGCCAGGACAAGATCAAGAACGTCGAGACCGACAAGCTCGGCCCGTACCTGACCTTCCTCGACGTCATGACCTACGACATGCACGGCGCGTGGGACAAGACCGGCCCGACCAATCACCAGGCGCCGATCTACAACAACCCGAGCGACCCGATGACCCCCGTCCCGGGCGGCACCGGCAAGTACTCGATCGACAACGCCATCAAGGCGTGGACGGTCGGCGACCCGCAGTACGGCATCCCCGGCGGCTTCCCCGCCAAGAAGATCAACATGGGTGTGCCGTTCTACTACCGCGGCTGGACGGGCGTCCCCGCCGGTGCCGACCACGGCCTGTTCCAGAGCGCGACCGGCCCCGCCCCGGGCGCCGCGATGTCGGGCAACGTCGCCGGCATCCAGATGTACAAGGAGCTCAGCGGCTTCGTCGGCAACGCGGCCAACACCTACTGGGACGACGCGGCGAAGACCTCGTACTTCTACGACGGCACCACCTTCTGGACGGGTGAGAACGCCAAGTCGATCCAGGCCAAGATGGACTACGCGCACTGCAACGGCCTCGGCGGCTCCTTCGCCTTCTCGCTGTACGACCTGGGCACCCAGACCTCGCTCTTCGACACGATGGTGACCGCGACCAACGGCTCCGCCGCCTCCTGCCCGGCGCCGACCGCCTCGCCGACCGCCTCCGCCTCGCCGAGCTCCTCGCCCAGCACCTCGGCCTCGCCGAGCTCCTCCCCGTCGACCTCGCCGTCGACCTCCCCCTCGACCTCGGCCAGCCCGACCGGTGGCACCTGCACCGCCCCGAGCTGGAACGCCGCCACGGTCTACGCGACCGCCGGTGCCAAGGTCTCCTGGAAGGGTCACAACTACACCAACAAGTGGTGGACCCAGGGCGAGGACCCGACCCTCAGCGGCCAGTGGGGCGTCTGGACCGACAACGGCGTCTGCTGACCGGCACCGCGTCGGACGACCCGCACCACCAGAGCTGAACGGGACCGCCCCGGACGGAACCTCCGTCCGGGGCGGTCCCCTTCGCGCGTGCGGGCGCCGGTCAGTCCAGGTCCTCGGTGCGGCCGAGGGCGTCCGGCTGGCTCCGCTCGATCCGGCGCAGCATCCGGCCGAGCATCGCGGAGAGCGCGCTCCGGTCGTCGCCGGTGATGTCCTGCAGCAGGTCGGCCTCGAAGACGGCGGCCATCCGCATGAGCTCCAGCCACTTGTCGCGGCCGGTCTCGGTCAGCTCGATGATCACCCGGACCCGGTTGGCCTCGTCGCGCTCGCGGGTGACCAGGCCGTCGGCGACCATCCGGTCGATCCGGTGGGTCATCGCCGCCGGGGTGAGACCCAGCCGCTTGGCGAGGTCGCCCGGGCCGAGCCGGTAGGGGCTGCCGGCGAAGACCAGGGCCTTGAGCACCTCCCACTCGGCGGACGTGATTCCCAGCACAGCCAGCTGTCGGCTGTAGGCCACGTTCATCCGGCGGGACAGCCGGGAGAGCGTGGACACGATCGTCTCGACCTGCGGGTCCACGGTGGGGAATTCCCGCTGGTAGAGGGCCACTTGCTCGGCGATGCCGAGCTCGGTGGCGGCCGGCTCGTCCGGCTTGCGTGTGCTCATGGCCGTCATTCTCCCACGCATCGTGCAGCCATTAAGCCTTTGACGCCTGAGTCTTCGAAGCCTTAGATTTTAGATCTGAAATCTTGCGGGCTTAAAGCGGGAAGGGATCAACCTTCCTCGACGGCAAAGGGGTGTGCACGGTGACCGGCACGGTGAAGCAGTGGGTACGGCGGGCGGACGCGGCGGGCGGCCCGCTGCGCCGCGTCCAGATGGGCAACGCGCTCAGCGCGTTCGGCAGCGGGTTCACGATGCCGTACATGTTCGTGTACGTGGACCAGGTGCGGGGGCTGGGCTCGCTCGCGGCCGGGATGGTGTTCACCGTCTTCGCGCTCGCGGCGCTCGCCGTCCTGCCGTTCACCGGCCGCGGCATCGACCGGTACGGGCCGCGCCCGGTGCTGCTCGCCGGCGCCGCGCTCGCCGCGGTCGGCGCCTTCGCCTTCGGGCAGGCCGCCACCGCGCCGACCCTGCTGGTCTCCTCGTTCCTGTTCGGCGCCGGCATCACCGCCTGCCAGCCGGCGCTCGCCACGATGATCGTCCGCAGCACCGGCAGGGCCGGCCGCTCGCGGGCCTTCGCCCTGCAGTTCACCCTGGTCAACCTGGGCATGGGCATCGGCGCCCTGGTCGGCGGCCAGATCGTCGACCCCGCCGATCCGGCCAGCCTCACCCGGCTGTTCACCATCGAGGCGCTGACCCTGCTGGGCCTGGCCCTGGTGGCCGGCTCCGCCCGCGTCCCGCAGGCGGAGCCCGTCCCGGCCGCCGGGCGCGGCGCGGGCCAGGGGCAGGGCCAGGGCCAGGGCCTGCGCACGGTGCTGAAGGACAAGGCCATGCTGCGGCTCTGCCTGCTCGCCGGTCTGATCTTCTTCACCTGCTACGGGCAGTTCGAGTCCGGTGTCGCCGCCTTCGCCACCGGCACGGTCGGCACCGCGCCGTCCGTGCTCGGCATCGCGATCGGCGCCAACGCGCTGACCATCGTGCTGCTGCAGATGGTCGTCGTCCGGCTCACCGAGCGCCGCCGCCGCACCACCGCGATGGCCGCCGCCGGCGTGGTCTGGCTGGGCGCCTGGACGGCCGCCCTGGTGGCCGGCCTGGTCCGCTCGGACGCGCTCGCCGCGACCGTCGCCGTGGTGGCCGTGTACGCGCTGTTCGGCATCGGCGAGTCGCTGCTCGCGCCGACCCTCGGCCCGATCGTGGCCGACCTCGCCCCGGCCCGGCTGCTCGGCACGTACAACGCCGCGCACGCCCTGGTGAAGCAGACGGCCATCGCGGTCGGCCCGGCCGTCGGCGTGCTGCTGGTCGGCGCCGGCACCTGGCCGCTGTACCTGCTGGCGATGACGGCCTGCACCGTGCTGATCGTCGTACTGGCCGTGCGGCTGCGCGGCCACCTGACGCCGGCGCAGGACAACGCCGTCGTCACCGTGGCGCAGGTCCGGCCGGTGGTGCGGGAACTGCAGACCGCGGCCTGAGCCGCCGTCAGGCCGCATCCGGCTCGGATGCGGCCTTCACCCGTCCGGCCTACTGTCGGAAGCGGGGCCGCCGGCCGCGGCGGCTCCGTACCGGCCGGAAGGACGGCTCACCATGGCATCCCCTGCGAACGGCGACCTGCGTCCGGAGGAACTGGCCGAGGGCTTCGCCGGCCGGGTGCTGCTCCCCGGCGACGAGGCCTACGGCGAGGCGAGGACCATCCACAACGCCATGGTCGACCGCCGGCCCGCGGTGATCGCCCAGTGCGAGGGTCCCGCCGACGTCGCCGCGGCGCTGGCCTTCGGCCGCAGCCGCGGACTGGAGATCGCCGTCCGCTGCGGCGGCCACGCGGTGAGCGGACAGGCCCTGGTCGACGGCGGCCTCGTGCTCGACCTGCGCCGGATGAACGGGGTGCGGGTCGACCCGGACGCCCGGGTCGCCCGGGTCGGCGGCGGCGCCCTGATGCGCGACCTCGACCGGGCCACCCAGCCGCACGGCCTCGCCACCACCGGCGGCCGTGCCTCCACCACCGGCATCGGCGGCTTCGCCCTCGGCGGCGGCTCCGGCTGGCTGGAGCGCCGCTTCGGCCTGATGTGCGACAACCTGCTCGCCGCCGACCTGGTCACCGCCGACGGCCGCCGGGTGCACGCCAGCGCGCAGGAGAACCCCGAGCTCTTCTGGGCACTGCACGGCGGCGGCGGCAACTTCGGCGTGGTCACCGAGTTCACCCTCGGTCTGCACCCGCTGCCCGGCTTCTCCATCGCCCTGCTGCTCTTCGAGGCGGACCGGGGCCCGGAGGTGCTGCGCGCCTACCGCGACACCATGGAGGCCGCACCCGACGAGGTCGGCGGCGCCTTCATCTACCTCACCGCGCCGCCCGAGGAGTTCGTGCCCCCGGAGCTGGTCGGACAGCAGGCCGTCGGCGTCCTGCTCACCTACGCGGGCGACCTGGAGAGCGCCCGCCCCGCCTTCGCACCGATGCTCGGACTCGGGCACGCCGCCGAGGTGGTCACCGACATCCCGTACGCCGACCTGCAGTGCATGCTCGACGACCCGCCCGGCTTCCGGAACTACTGGTCGGCGGAGTACCTCTCCGGCTTCCCGGACGAGACCGTGGACGCCTTCACCGCGCGGGCCAAGGACATGATCCTTCCCTCGCCGAGCCAGCACATCGTCTTCGCCCTCGGCGGCGCGGTCGCGGCCGGCGACCACGAGTGGCCCGTCCCCTGGCGGGCCGCGCCCTGGGCCGTCCACCCGTTCGCGGTCTGGGAGGACCCGGCGGACGACGAGCGCGGCCGCGCCTGGACGAAGGCCGTCTGCGCCGACATGGCGCCCTGGTCGATCGGTGCCGTCTACCTCAACTTCATCGGAGACGAGGGCGAGGACCGCGCCGCCGCGGGCCGCGGCGCCGAGAACCTCGCCCGGCTCGCCGCCGTCAAGGCCGAGTACGACCCGGCGAACGTCTTCCACTTCAACCACAACATCAGGCCGGCGGCCTGAGGCCGGTCGTCAACGGCGCACGGATGCCGCACAGGTGCCCCCACGCGCTCCTGAACCGAGCACCCGCGCCCCTTCGGCGGCGGTCTCCGGGGCGGGCCGGGCCGCGGTCAGCCGTGGCGCGGGCCCGCGGGGCGGGGCACCGGTACGGCCGGGGCGGGGCGGAGGTACTGCCTGCGCAGGGCCTCGGCCTCGGCGGACGCCTCCGCGGACGGCGGGCGGCGGACGGCGGTCTCCGGGCAGCCCACCGAACCGGACAGCACCAGCCGGGGCGGGCGCTCCAGGACGAAGGTCGTGTCGCCGTCGGTCACCGTCCGGCCCGCACCGCGCGGCGCCAGGGAGTGGCGCGCGATGACCGCCCCGCTCGACGCGGTGATCGACAGGTCGGACTCGTCCAGCCGGTGGCGGACCTCCACCAGCGCCCCGGCGAGGTCCGGCGGCACGGCGTAGCGGTTGCCGCGGAAGTGGACGAGCCCGTGCTGGTCGACCGTGCGCAGGGTGCGCACGCAGGCCGGGAACGGCGCCGGCGGCAGCGCCTCCAGCGCCGGGGCGGCGGTCGGCGTGCCGTCGCCGGCCGGGATCCGGTCGTCCGACCACGCCGCCAGGCGGTCGAGGATCTGCTGGGCCGCACGTGGGCCGAGGTCGTCGACGACGCCGCGCCAGTGCTGCCCGGCGGCTGCGGCGCGCCGCTGTTCCTCGGCGGTCGGGCCGGTGGTCTCCAGTTCGATCTCGACCCCGTAGTACCGCCCGACCGGTGTGAACTCCTTGGCCAGTCGGCCGGTCGCCGGGCACCGGACGGGCGCGTCGCGGTCGAAGCGCCAGCGCGGTGCCGTGCCGCCGAGTCGCCGCAGCAGGTGGTCGACGGCCTCCAGCACCTGCGGGAAGTCGTCGCTGTCGAGGAGGACGCCGCGCCAGCGGCGGCCGTGGCGCAGTGAGCCGGTCAGCAGGTGGGCCTTCGCGCCGCCGTCCCAGCCGGGCTGGGGGTCGGCGAGGTCCGTCCAGCCGAACCGGATCTCCTCCTGGTCGGCGTGCCCGCCGCCCGCCCCGCCGCCGGGGGCGCCGGGGTGGCAGTGTCTGCACGGCGGGCGCAGCCGGTGTCTGCGCAGGGCGCGGGTGAAGGTCGAGTAGCCGCCGCGGTAGCCGAGGTCGGTGATCTCGTCGAAGAGAGCGGTCGCCGGCAGGTGCGGGTCGTCCGCCAGGCGCAGGCGGCAGTACGGGAGGAAGGAGAGGAAGACGTCCTCGGCCGGAGTGCGCACCCCGGGCTTGCGGTTCCCGGACAGGTACCTCCGGACGGTCTTGCGGTCCCGTCCGAGATGCCGGGCGATCGCCGAGATCGACCATCCCTGGCCGTGGAGCCGCCGGACATCCAGGTATTCGTTCGTGCTGAGCAACCCAAACCCCCTGCGTGCAGGCTTGCCGGCACATCGGCTGATAATTCGCAATGGAACGTTGCAAGAGAGTGACCATACAGCACCGCTTTGAAGATCGGAATCAGAGGAAACGTTCCTCCAGCGCTTGGCATCCGGGTAATTTCGGAGAGCGCGGCGGGGCACAGCGGCGGTGCGCGCCGCACGGATGGGAAAATTCGGCGAGCGGCCTTGCGCATATGCGGGCGCGCACCACCCGCGAGGAGATCCGCAGAGCGCCCGCAAGCGTTCATACGGAATGTCGCCCGAATTCCGCACACCCGGGTGGAAGATCGCTTCGTTGACCGTGGTGTGATTCCCATGCCTGACCCAGTGACCCCGCACAGCTCCGAGCGCGACCCGATCTGCAGCCTCGGGGCCTGGCTCTTCGTCCCGGACCGGCAGAACGCCGCGGGCGACGTGGAGACCGGCTACCTGGTGCGCAACGGCCGGCGCGTCGTCCTGTGGCACTGTTCCCGGATCCTCGCCGACTTCCTCCGGACGCTGCGCCGCCTGGAATGCCGGTTCGCCGTTACCGGCGGCGCCGCGCAGCCCTCCGGCGCCGCGCCCGCCGGTGCCCAGCAACCGCCGCCGGCGGGCCATTCCGCGGCTGCGCAGGGGAATGAGCCGCCCCGTGCATGACCCACTGCTGGAATTCTTTCGTCCGTACGGAAATGACCCGCTGTTTTCCGGTCCTGGAGAGCATTGTGACGGGGTGGCGGGGTCGCTCGCCGCGGACGCCGGATGGTATGCGGCGCCGACCGTCGAAATGTCCGGCGCCTGGAGTTCCGGCGTTTTCGTGCCGAGCCAGGCGGTGCCGGTCGCCGATTCCGTGCCGCAGCCCGCCCCGCCGCCGCGGACCCCGCGGAAGCGGCGCCGGGTGCGGGCCGCCGAGGTGCGGCGCGAGGAGGCGCTGGGCGAGTTGTTCCGCACCCTGCTCGCCGTCGCGGTGACGGTCGTGTGCGTGCTGGGCTGGGTCCTCTCCTACGCGCCGCTGCAGGACCTCGCCCTCACCCGGGTGCCCGGCGGGCTGTCCGTGCTGTGGCCGGTGGTGGTCTACGGGCCCTGGCTCGCCGGCTGCCTGTCGGTGCTCCGGGCCGCCCTCGACGGCCGGCGCGCGCTGCACGCCTGGAGCGTCGTCCTCGCCTTCTCGGCGGTCGCCACCGGGCTCTGCGTCTGCGGGGTCGCGCAGACCGTGCCGGACGTCATCGTCGCCGGGCTTCCCCCCGTGGCGGCGGCGATCTGCCTCGACCAGCTCGCGCGCCAGCTGATCACCCGGCACCCCTCCCAGCGGTCGAGGTCCCGGCACGGCGGGCGGACGCGGCGGGGCGGGTGACCCGCCGTGGGCCGGCGGCAGGGATCACCGCCGGCCCGCCGGCCGGAGGCCGCACCCGGCGGGGAGGCCGGGGCGGCCGGGCCCGCGCCCGGACGGCGTGCCGGACGGGGGAGCGGCTGGCGGTGGTGAGCGGCCATGCAGGACTCCTGGTCGTCGTGGTGCCCGGCGCGGGCCCGGACGGCGGACCGGGTGCCGCGGGCGGCGCAACCACCGTAGGGAAAGATCGGCATATGCCCGATCAGATTGCCGAGGTCTCCACAGATTCGGCGCACCACGTGCGATTCGGCCCAACGGCCGCGTACCGGAACCCGTCGCACGCCCCGGCCGGCCGCGGACCGTCAGGGCGCGGTGGGCATCAGCAGCGAGAAGGTGCCCGCGCGGTCCGGGAAGCGGACGGCGAGCGGGGCGACCGGGCCGCCGAGCTCCAGCACGAGCTGGCCGCGGGCGCCCGCACCGACCGCCTCCAGCAGGAAGTCCCGGTTGACCCGGACGCACAGCCCGTCCCCCTCCTCGGCGCCGCCGACCGTGAGGGCGCCGTCCGCGGAGACGGCGAGCTCCGAGACCGGGAAGTCCACGCCGTCCTGGTCCCGGCGGACGGTGCGGACGGGCCCGGCGCCGAGCCCTTCGAGCAGTGCGTCCGCGGCGATCTCCACCCGGTGGACCGGCTCCGGACGCAGCATCGGGCGGTAGTCGGGGAAGTCGGCGGGCACCGGGCTGCCGGTCGCCTCGCGGCCGCCGGCCGCGGCGGCCAGCACGCCCTCGGCCACCGTCAGCTCGGCCGTGCCGTCGCCCGCCCCGGCGAGCAGTCCGCGCAGCGCGTCCACGAACGCGGTCGGCGCGAGCACTGCCACGGACGGCCCCTCGACGGTGCCCGCGGCGGCCTCCGAGACCGCCAGCCGGTAGCGGTCGGTGGCCACCAGCCGCAGCACCGCCCCGTCGGTCTCGAACAGCACCCCCGCGACCTGCGGGAGCGAGCCGTCGGGGCCGACCGCGAAGCGGACGGCGTCCACGGCGGCCGCGAGCTCGGCGGCGGGCAGGGTCAGACGGGTGCTCTGCACGGGGTTCTCCCTCAGTTCCAGCAGGTGTCGGACGGTGGACAGCTCGCGGCGGGCGTCCGCCAGACCCTCCTCCAGGCGGCGCAGGTGCGCGTCCAGGGCGGCCGCGGCCTCGCCGGGGCGGCCGGCCAGCACCCGCGAGACGTCCGCGAGGGGCATGCCGACCCGCCTCAGCCGGGCGATCAGCCGGGCGTCGGCGAGCTGCTCCGGTGCGTACCAGCGGTAGCCGGTCTGCGGGTCGACCCGGGCCGGGCCGAACACCCCCGCGCCGTCGTAGAAGCGCAGGGCGCTGATGCTGAGTCCGCTCAGCCGGGCGGTCTCGCCGATGCTGTGAAGTCCGCTGTCCACACCGCCGACTCTGCCCCCTCGACCAGGTCGAGGGTCAAACCGCGGGGCGCGGTGGACGGCGGTGCCGCGCGGCCGGGCTAGGATCTCTCCGACAAAGGCGACATAGCGCCAGTCCGGGCCTGCGACCCGTCAGCCCGCGACCGCCGCGGCCGCCGCGACACCGAGCGAGGAGCGGCGGCAGACCATGGCGCATCCGGCAGTCACCGAGCATGCACCGGCCACGGGCCTGCCCGTCGCGGCCCGGCCGCCGGCCGTCCGGCGCGGCCCGCTGCCGTGGATCGTGCGGCACGCCGACTGGCTCGGCCCGATCGCCGTCGCCCTGTTCGCCGGACTGCTGCGCTTCTGGAACCTCGCGAAGCCGGACGCCTTCGTCTTCGACGAGACCTACTACCCCAAGGACGCCTGGTCGCTGCTGCAGCAGGGCTACGAGGGCGTCTGGCCGGACCTCGCCAACCGGGAGATCATCTCCTCCCCGCAGAAGATCCCGCTGACCGCCGAACCCGCGTTCATCGCCCATCCGCCGCTCGGCAAGTGGGTCATCGCGCTCGGCGAGTGGGTGTTCGGCCTGCACCCCTTCGGCTGGCGGGTGATGGTCGCGCTGCTCGGCACCCTCTCGGTGCTGATGCTCGCCCGGATCGGCCGGCGGCTCTTCTCCTCCACGCTGCTCGGCTGCACCGCGGCCCTGCTGATGGCGGTCGACGGCCTGCACTTCGTGATGAGCCGGGTCGGCCTGCTGGACGGCGTGTCGATGTTCTTCGTGCTCGGCGCCTTCGGCTGCCTGCTCGTCGACCGCGACCGCACCCGGCAGGTGCTCGCCGCGGCCCTCGCCGAGGGCGGCCGGGCCGCCGACGAGGTCCGCCTCGGCCTGCGGCCCTGGCGGATCGGCGCCGGCGTCCTGCTCGGCTGCGCCACCGCGGTGAAGTGGAACGGCCTGCAGATCCTGCTGGTGTTCACCGTGCTGACCCTGCTCTGGGACCGGGCCGGCCGCCGCCGGGCCGGCGCCCGCCGACCGACCCTCAGCCTGCTCCGCCGCGACCTGCTGCCCGGCCTGCTCTCCACGGTCGGTGCCGCGGTGCTGGTCTACGTCGCCTCCTGGTCCGGCTGGTTCGCGAGCGACGGCGGCTTCGACCGGCACTGGGCCGACCACCGCGCCGGGCTGTCGATGCCGCGCACCCCGGTGGTGGACGTCCCGCTGCCGCAGGTGCCGATGACCTGGGTGCCGTCGGCACTGCGCGGCTGGTGGCACTTCCACGCCCAGATGTACGACTTCAACACCGGCCTCACCTCGCCGCACACCTACCAGTCCAACCCGTGGAGCTGGCTCGTCCAGGGCCGCCCGGTGTCGATGTACTGGCAGCAGCTCAGCGACGGGCAGGGCGGCTGCACGGCGAACGGCGGCTGCGCCTCGCAGATCCTCGCGCTCGGCACCCCGCTGCTGTGGTGGGCCGCCTGCTTCGCCCTCGCGTACGCGCTGTGGCGCTGGGCGTTCCGGCGGGACTGGCGCTCCGGCGCGATCCTGGCGGGCGTCGCCGGGATCTACCTGCCCTGGTTCGGCTACCAGGAGCGGACGATCTTCTCCTTCTACATGGTGATCCTGGTGCCGTTCCTGTGCCTCGCGGTCGCCCAGATGCTCGGCGCGATGCTCGGCCCGGCGGGCTGCAGCCGGCGGCGCCGGATCTGGGGGGCGGCCGGCGCCGGGCTGGTGGTCTTCGCCGTGGTCGGCTGCTTCGCGTACTTCCACCCGCTGTACACGGCGGAGGTGATCCCCATGTCGGACTGGCAGGACCGGATGTGGTTCACCAGCTGGATCTGACCGGTGGCCGCACCGGCCGGACAACTGCTGCCGGTCACCTGGCTGCTGGGCGTCGAGATCGCGCTGCTGCTCGCCGCGGCGGTCGCGGTGGCCGGCCGGGGACGGCTCGGCCACGGGCACGCCGTGCTGCGGGCGGGCCTGCGCGCCCTGGTGCAGCTCGGCGCGGTCGCGCTGGTGATCTCCTGGGTGGTCGGCTCGCTCGGGACGTCCGCGCTGTTCGTGCTGCTGATGTTCGGGGTGGCGGTGCGCACGGCGGGCCGGCGGATGACCACCGGCCCGGGCTGGGCGTGGGCCGCCCTCCCGATCGGCGCCGGGGTGCTGCCGGTGCTGGTGCTGCTGCTCGCCACCGGGCTGCTGCCGCACAAGGGCATCGCCCTGATCCCGGTCGCCGGCATCCTGATCGGCGGCGGGCTCACCGCCACCTCGCTGGCCGGCCGGCGGGCGCTGGACGAACTGCGCACCCGGCGCGGCGAGGTCGAGGCGGCGCTGGCGCTCGGCTTCGAGGACCGCGACGCCCGGCTGGAGATCTGCCGGACGGCCGCCGCCACCGCGCTCGTCCCGGTGCTGGACCAGACCCGCACGGTGGGCCTGGTCACGCTGCCGGGGGCCTTCGTCGGCATGCTGCTCGGCGGCGCCGGGCCGGTGCAGGCCGGCGCGGTGCAGCTGTTCGTCCTGGTGGCGCTGCTCGCCGTGGAGTCCACCGCGGTGGTGCTGGTGCTCGAACTGGTCGGCCGGGACCTGGTGCCCGCCTGACACCTGCGGACGGGCCGCCGGTCAGCAGTTGGGGTCGGCCGAGGCCTTCTCCAGCGCGGCGCGCGTCTTGGGGCCGTACTGGGTGCCGTTGCGCTCGTCGCCCTTGATCCGGGCGTCCCGCTGGAACTCGCTCAGGATCCACTGCGTCCAGGAGTCGAAGGTGCCGGTGGCGAACCAGACGCTGAGCTCGCCGCAGGAGACGGTGATCAGCATCTGCTGCATCGCCCGGACGTCGGGGCCCGAGTCGCCCGGCTTGAGCACCCGGGCGGCCGCCGAGGCGCTGGGTGCCGCCGGCGGTGCGGCGCTGGCGCTCGCCGGGGCCGAACCGGCCGGGCTCGGCGCGGCCGCCCGGCTGGCGCCGGCCCTGCCGGCGGCGCGGGTCGGGGAGGCCGAGGACTTCTGGGTGGTGGAGGCGCTCGCGGTCGCGGTCGGCTCGGGCAGCCCGCCGTCCGGGGGTGCCGAGTCGAGGGTGCCGGACGGCGCGGGCAGCGCCTGGTCGAGGTTCGGCCTGTCCGAGGACGGCGACAGGGCCAGCGCCAGACCGGCGCCGACCACCGCGATGCCGAGGCCGGCGGCGATCACCGCGGTGCGGCGCCGGCCGGTGACCAGCTGGGCGCGCTCGCGCCGCTCGGCCCGGCCGCCCGGCCGCTGCTGCGGCGTGCCGTGGAAGTCGAAGACGCCGAGGTCGCCGCCGGCACCGCGGGGCGCCACCGGCTCGGGCGCAGCGTCCGGGCGCTGCGGGGGAACGCCCGGCGGTGCGGCGGGCGGCGGGGGAGCGGCGGGCGGGGCGGGCGGCAGCAGGGTCGTCGCGAACGGGTCCGGCCCGGGCCCTGCGTACGGCCGGCCGTGGCCGCCGCCCGCCGCGACGTAGGGTCTGACCAGCGGCGGACCCTCCAGGTGCGGCAGCACGGCCGTCTCGGTGGCATCCGGGGACGAGGAGGCGCACGCGCAGCCGACGGCCGTCCGGACCGTGCCGCACAGCGGGCAGAGCTCTCCCGGCATCGGCCGGTCCTCCTCGGTCGGTGTGACGAACGCGCCCGATTATGCAGGAGGTTGCACGGGTATGACAGGGAGGTTCTGTGGCGGACGGCGGCCTTGTCCTATTTGATGGTGAAACGGCCGGGATGAACGGTCGGTGACGTCCCGCCGTCCCCACGGTGCGCCACCGCTACCCCCCGCCACCGCTACGCTCCGCCCCCGCTACGCCCCGCCGCCGCTGACGTCCCGCGAGCGGCTCTCCTCCAGCACCCGGTACCCCGCGGTGGTGTACAGGTTCATCGCCACGGTGTTGCCGCCGAACACGTTGAGCATCAGCGCACCGTCGCCGGCCGCCAGGACCGCCCGCTCGCCGGCCGCCATCGCGGCCCGGCCGAAGCCCCGCCCGCGCTCCTCGGGGAGCACGTCCAGCGAGCAGCCGAAGGTGACGCCCGGCAGGAACCCGTGGTGCAGCCAGCCGGTGCCGACCGTCCGCCCCTCGGCCTCCAGCACCAGCAGGGCCTGCCCGGGCGTGGCCATGTCCTCGGGCAGCATCCGCGCGAAGTCCGCCGCCGACTTGGCCCGGGCCTCCTGCTCCGTGTGCGAGCCGGCGCGGAGCATGTCGAACACGTACGCGTCCTCCTGCTGCGCCCGCCAGGCCGGGTACTCCTCGGCCGTCATCGGACGGGCCGTCACGGCGCCCTGCTCCACCGGCGCCGCGGTCAGCTCCTTCATCCGGTTCTGGCCGCGCACCGCGTACCCGTCGAAGAGCGGGTCCGAGCCCGTCACCCGTGCCTCCACCCGCGCCGCGCCGCGCTCGGCGCACCACCGCTCGGCCCACTCCAGGGCCGCCGGGCGCAGCCGCCCGTGCCCCGGCTCCGTCCACACCTCGCCGATCCGCCCCACCGGGGTGCCGTCCCGGTCGGCCACCCCCACCGCGACGCAGCCGACCGTCCGGCCGTCCGTCCGGACGTCCGCGACCGTCCACGTCCCGGCCAGTGCGCGCTGCTGCTCGGCCAGCCCCCCGGCGGCCGCGGCGGACAGCCCCGCCGCGCGGTAGCGGGCGGCGAGGCGCTGCAGATGGGCGGGCAGCCAGGTGTCCCGGTCGGCGCCGGGTGCGATCTCCAGGGTCATCCGGGCACGGTAGGCCGCGCGGCGGCCCGGTTGCGAAGGGTTTTCCCCGGCCGCGGCGGCCGGATCAGCCCGCGCGGTGCTCCCGCGGACTCACCCCGCGTACCCGCTTGAAGGCGCTGCTCAGCGCGAACGGACTGCCGTAGCCGACCAGGCGGGCCACCGCGGCGAGCGTCGCGTCCGGCTCGCGCAGCAGGTCCGCCGCCAGGTCCAGCCGCCACCCCGTCAGGTACGCCATCGGCGGCTCGCCGACCAGCTCGGTGAAGCGCCGCGCCAGCGCCGCCCGGGACACCCCCGCCTCCGCCGCCAGCGAAGCCACCGTCCACGGCTCGGCCGGCCGCCGGTGCACCAGCCGCAGCGCCCGTCCCACCACCGGGTCCGCGTACGCCCGGTACCAGCGCGGCGGGGCCGCCTCCGGGCGGGCGAACCACTCGCGCAGCGCCGTGATCAGCAGCAGGTCCAGCAGCCGGTCGAGGACCACCTCCTGGCCCGGCGCGTCCCGGTCCATCTCCTCGCCGAGCAGCGCCGGCAGCGGCGAGGACCAGGCGTCCGCGGGCACCACCGCGACCGGCGGCAGCGCCCGCAGCAGCCGCCCGTTCACCTCCCCGCGCAGCTGGTACGTGCCGGTCAGCAGCACCGTCGCACCGTCCGTGCGCTCGCCCCAGGACCGCCCGCCGAGGTCCATCTCCTCGCACAGCGGGGCGCCCTGCGGATCGGTGGACACCTGCCCCGGGTGGATCACCACCCGCACCGGCGTGTCCGGCCGGTCCGCCACCGTGTACGGCTCCGGGCCGCGGACGATCGCCAGGTCGCCCGGCGCCAGCGCGACCGGACCGCCGGCCGCGGGGACGATCCAGGCCGTGCCGCGCACCAGGCTGACCACCGTCAGCGGCGCCTCGTCGCGCACCGCCACCGCGAACGGCGGCGCCAGCACCGAGCGCAGCAGGAACGCCCCGCATGCCCGCGGCGCCGCGAGCAACCCGGCCAGTCCGTCGGCTGCGTCCATGAACCCCAAGCCTAGAAGCGACCTGGGGGCGCGGGGAACTGCGCAGTCCGGGGGCGGTCGTACCGACAATCAGGGTCGACCCCTGGTTCGTACGGTGGCCCGCATCCGAATTGCGCAGTCCTCCCCCGGCCTTCGGCCGGGAGGTGCCCCCACGCGCCCCTGAGGAGTCGCCCCTGAGGAACCGCCCCCGAAGGCTGGACGCGTGCGTATGCGGGTGAGCGGCTCGGCCATGGGCAGGGGGGCGGGGTGCCGGTTGACTTGACGGCATGACACGGATCCGGGGGGGGAATCGGAGGTGCGACCCATGGCAACGGCACTGCTGCTCGCGGCCACCGTCGCGACGGGACTGATGGCGGGCCTCTTCTACGCGTTCGCCTGCTCGGTGATGCCGGGCCTCGGGCGCAGCGGCGACAGCACCTTCGTCGAGGCGATGCAGCGGATCAACACCGCCGTCCTCAACGGCTGGTTCGCCGCCGCGTTCGTCGGCGCCCTGCTGCTCACCGTCGCGGCCGGCGCCCTCCACCTCGGCGGCGGCGGACGGCCGGCGCTGCCCTGGATCGCCGCGGCCGCGCTGCTCTACCTGGTGGTGCTGGTGGTCACCATGGCGGTCAACGTACCGCTCAACGACCGGCTCGCCGCGGCCGGTGAACCCGGCTCGCTCACCGACCCGGCCGCCGTCCGGGCGGCCTTCGAGCAGACCTGGGTGCGCTGGAACACCGTCCGGGCGGTGCTGAACACCGCGGCGTTCGGCTGCCTCGGCTGGGCGCTCGTCCTCTCCGGACGCGCCGGGGCCTGACCGCCGTCCGGGTGTGAGGTGGTGCAGGATGGGAGGCATGTCCGTAGTGAAGATCAACGTGCTGACCGTGCCGGCCGAGATGCGGGAGACCCTGGAGAAGCGGTTCGCCGCGCGCGCCGGGGCCGTGGAGAACTCCGACGGCTTCGAGTGGTTCGAGCTGCTGCGCCCGGTCGAGGGCACCGACCAGTACCTGGTGTACACCCGGTGGGCCAGCGAGGAGGCGTTCAAGGCCTGGATGGAGGGGCCGATGCAGGCCGCGCACCGCCAGGGTCCGCCGGCCGAGGGTGGCGAGGCGCCGAAGCGGCCCGCCGCCAGCGACTCGGTGCTGTGGTCCTTCGAGGTGGTGCAGTCCGCCGGGCCGAAGGCCTGACGGGATCCGAACGGTGAGGGGGTACGGCCGCCGGCCGTACCCCCTCAGTGCTGCTCGGCGGGCTCGTCGGCGTCCGCCGCCGCGGGCGCCCCGGCCGGCGGGGCGAAGGCCACCGGCGCGCCGAACGCGGCCCTGCGGGTGGTGCGCCGCAGTGCCCGCAGCACCGGGCCGCCCACCGTCAGGCAGAGCACCCCGGTGAGCGCGGCCCGGGGCAGGTCCCAGCCGAGCGAGGTGGTCAGGCAGTAGAGCGCGAAGCGCGGCAGGTTCGCCGAGAGCGGATCGCCGGGGACGAAGGCGATCGAGCTCGCCTGCCCGGCGATGTACGGCCAGCCCTGCAGGTTCATCACCGTGCCGTAGGCGACCGCGGCCAGCGCCCCGTACCCGGCGAGCAGCAGCTGCTCGCCCCGGCCGCGGAGCCCGTCCGAGCCCGGCAGCAGCCCGGCGCCGAGGCAGACCCAGCCCATGGCGAGCATCTGGAACGGCAGCCAGGGGCCGACCCCGCCGGTGAGCAGCGCCGAGGCGAACATCGACACCGCGCCGAGCACGAAGCCGAAGCCCGCCCCGAGCACCCGGCCGGCCAGCACCATCAGGAAGAACATCGGCTCCAGACCGGCGGTGCCCGCGCCGAGCGGCCGCAGCGCCGCCCCGGCCGCGGCCAGCACCCCGAGCAGGGCGACGGCCTTGGCGTCCAGGCCGGGGGCGCCGCCGCCGGCCGAGCGGCCCTCGGAGATCCGGGCGACCACCACGGCCAGCAGCAGCGGCAGCATCAGGGCGAACAGCCAGGGCGCGTCGGCGGAGTGGCCGACCAGGTCGGAGCCGGGGGAGGCGAGCAGCGGCCAGCCGAACGCGGCGACGCCGATCGCCGAGAGCAGGGCGAGCGCCGGGCCGGAGCGCCGTCCGAGCGGTGCCGGGCCGGCCGGGGCGCTCACAGCTCCTCCCCGAGCTCCGAAGTGACCTGACCGAGCGTCAACCACGGCTGCGGCGCGAGGACCTTGGCGATCTGCGGGGCGAAGGACGGTGCGGCGGTGACGACTTCGGCGGTCGGGCCGTCGGCGACGACCTCGCCCTCGGCCAGCACCACGGTGCGGTGGGCGAGTTCGGCGGCGAGCTCGACGTCGTGGGTGGCCAGCAGGACGGCGTGCCCGGCCTCGGCGAGGCCGCGCAGCACCGTGACCAGGCGGGCCTTGGCGGCGTAGTCGAGGCCGCGGGTCGGCTCGTCCAGCAGGATCACCGGGGGTGCGGCGGTGAGCACCACGGCCAGCGCCAGGGTGAGCCGCTGGCCCTCGGAGAGGTCGCGCGGGTGCCGGTCGTCGGCCAGGCCGGGCAGCAGTCCGGCGACCAGGGCCCGGCAGGTGCCGGCGGGGGCGCCGGCGTCCTCGTCGGCGGAGGCGCACTCGGCGCCGACGCTCTCGGTGCACAGCAGGTCGCGGGGCTCCTGCGGAACGAGCCCGATCCTCCGGACGAGTTCGGCGGGCCTGGCCCTGTGCGGGACGAGGCCGCCGACCCGGACGCTGCCGCCGGACGGGGCGTGCAGGCCGACCAGGCTGCCGAGCAGGGTGGACTTGCCGGCGCCGTTGCGGCCCATCAGCGCGGTGGTCTCGCCCGCCCGCAGCTCCAGGCCGATGCCGCGCAGCGCCGGGACGGGCCCGCGCCTGACCACCAGGCGGTCGACGGCGGCCAGCACCTCGCCGCCCGGCGTCGCGGCCGCGGGCGGGGTGCGGTCCGCGAGCCGGGCGCGCAGGCCGGCGGCCCGGCGGCGGGCGTCGCGGACGGACAGCGGCAGCGGCGACCAGCCGGCCGCCCGGCCGAGCGCGACCACCGGCGGGTGCACGGGGGAGTGCGCCATGACCTCGGCCGGCCCGCCGAGCTCCGGGGCCCGCCCGGGGCCGGGCAGCAGCAGCACCTGGTCGGCGTACTGGACGACCCGCTCCAGCCGGTGTTCGGCCATCAGCACGGTGGTGCCGAGGTCGTGGACGAGCCGCTGCAGCACCGCCAGCACCTCCTCGGCGGCACCCGGGTCGAGCGCCGAGGTCGGCTCGTCCAGCACCAGCACCCGGGGGTGGACGGTGAGCACCGAGCCGATCGCGACCCGCTGCTGCTGGCCGCCGGAGAGCGAGGTGAGGGCGCGGTCGCGCAGGTCGGCGAGGCCGAGCAGGTCGAGGGTCTCCTCGACGCGGCGCCGCATCACGTCCGGAGCGAGACCCAGCGACTCCATCCCGTAGGCGAGTTCGTCCTCGACGGTGTCGGTGACGAAGTGCGCGAGCGGGTCCTGCCCGACGGTGCCGACGACGTCGGCGAGGTCGCGCGGGCGGTGGGTGCGGGTGTCCCGCCCGGCGACGGTGACCCGGCCGTGCAGGGTGCCGCCGGTGAAGTGCGGGACGAGCCCGCTGACCGTCCCCAGCAGCGTCGACTTGCCGGAGCCGGACGGGCCGACGACCAGGCAGAGCTCGCCCTCCGGCACGGTCAGGTCGACCCCGGTCAGTGCGGGCTCGGCGGCGTCGGCGTAGACGACCGACACCTGCTCGAAGGTGATCACGAGCTCCTCCGGGGCGGGACGGGGGCGGCCGCGGCCGGCACCAGGCCGATCAGCACGGCGGCCACGGCGGGCAGCGGCAGGGCGGGCAGCTCCGGCGGCACCACGGACGGGGCGAACGCGGCCGGGTACCGCCCGGAACACCAGACGGTCAGCACGGCGACGGCGATGCCCGAACCGGCCACCAGCCACTCCCGGACGGCCCACGGATCGGGCCGGTAGCGGGTGCGCGGACTGCGCCGGCCGCCCAGTAGCAGCCCGGCGCCGGCCGAGGCCAGCCCGAGCAGCAGCACCGGCAGCGCCCAGGCGCTGCCGGCCGCGCCGAGCAGCCCGTACAGGGCGGCGCAGATGCCGAGCAGGCCGAGCAGGGTGAGTGCGGCGGTGGCGCGGGCGAGGCGGCGCGGCACGTCGGCGGTGCGGCCGAAGCCGCGGGTGTCCATCGCCGCGGCGAGCGCGACCGAGCGTTCCAGCGCGCCCTCCAGCACCGGCAGCCCGACGCTCAGCAGGGCGGCGACGCCGCGGTCGTCGCGGCCGCGCAGCCGGCGGGCGGCCCGCAGCCGGCGCACGTCGGCGACCAGGTTCGGCGCGAAGGTCATCGCCACCACCGCGGCGAGCCCGGCCTCGTACAGGGCGCCGGGCAGGGCGCGCAGCAGCCGGGTCGGCGAGGCGAGCGCGTTGGCGGCGCCCACGCAGACCAGCAGCACGGCCAGCTTCAGCCCCTCGTACAGGGCGAACAGCAGGCCCTCCAGGGTGATCGCGCCGCCCACCCGGACGCCCTGCGCCCAGGACGGCAGCGGCAGCTGCGGCAGGGTCAGCAGCACGTGGGTGCCCTGCACCGGCGAGCCGAGCAGCACCGTGAACGCCATCCGGATGCCCAGCACCAGCAGCCCGAGCCGCAGGAACGCCCCGTACGACCGGGACCACGGCTCGTCGCCGCGGCGGGCGGCGACCACGTACCCGGCGACCGCGCCGATCAGCAGGAGCAGCAGCGGGTTGGTGGTGCGGGAGGCGGCGGCCGCCAGGCCGAGCGCCCACAGCCACCAGGCACCGGGGTGCAGGTGGCGCGGGCCGACGGCGGGGCGCGCGGCGGTGCGGGTTCGGGGCACGGCGGGTCTCCGGACGGGTCGTCAGCGGCGGCGGCGCAGCTGCCACCAGGCGCCGGCACCGAGCAGCAGGACGAGGACTCCGCCGAGCACCGGGCCGGTGAGGCCGGTGCCCCCGGACGGTGAGCCGGAGGCGGCCGGGGCGCCGGCGTCCACCGCCTCGCCGCAGCCGGCCCGCGGGTAGCCGGCGATCGCGCACAGCATGCCCGCGCTGTCGTAGCGCAGCGGCGGGGCCACGGCGGCGAGCACCTCGGCCGAGGTGGCGGCGGCCGGCACCGAGGCGCAGGCCGTCCGGGCGGCGGGCGGGGCGCCCGCGCCCTTCGGGGCGTCGGCGGGGGTGCCGAAGTCGAGCACCACGCCGACCCGCTTGCGGCCCTGCTGCGCCGGGGTGGCGGCGCACAGCGCGGCGAAGTCGCCGGCGGCGCCGGGCCGGGCGGCCTCCTTCCCGCCGTCCGGGCTCAGCGCGAACCGCCAGCCGTCGACCGCGCCGTCGGCCGGCACGTACACCGCCGGGCCCTGCTGCTGGTAGGCCCAGGCGCCGCCGCTCGACTTCCAGAACGACCAGTAGCGGTAGTCCGCGGCCTGCGCGGGGCCGGCCGGCAGCAGGACGAGGAGGACGGCCGGGACGGCGGCGGCGAGCAGCGCCGCCGCCGTCCGGCGCAGCGCACCGGTCACTGCTGCCCGTCGTCCTTCGCCGGGGTGCCGGCGGCGGCCGCGGCGGCCTGCCGGCGGCGGTTGAGGCTGATCATCAGCCCGCCGCCGATGCCGACCACCAGGCCGGTGCCGACCAGCCAGATCGGCGAGAAACCGCCGTTGTCCTCGCCGTCGGTGATGCCGGAACCGGGCGCCGCGGTGCCGTCCGGGTTGGCCGATGCGGCCGACGCCGCCGCGGACGGCAGCGAGAGCGGCTTGGGACCGGAGTCCACCAGCAGCTGCACCAGGTTGGTGCCGCCGAAGTTGTACGGGTCGAGCTTGGCGGCCTGGGCGACCAGCAGCAGCGTCGCGGCGGCCGCCGGGTCGGTGCCGTTCTTGCCCTTGGCGGCCCAGGCGTAGCCGTTGCCGGCCAGCCAGTCGGCGGCGCCCGCGGCCTGGTGCGGGTGGCCCGCGCGCACCAGCGACAGCACCGCCCAGGAGGTCGCGTTCAGGTCCGGCGCGGGCTCGGCACCGGGAGTGGTCAGCATCAGGTGCTGGCCGTTGGCGTTCAGCCGGCCGACCAGGTGCGCGGAGGCGGCCTCGGCCGACTGCGCGGCGGGCACGGCCGCCGCGGCGCCGCCCGCGGGGCAGGCCAGGGCGGCGGGTGCGGCGTCCACCCGGTCGGTGGTGGCCACCGGCAGCGCCCCGCCGGCGGCGGCGAGCGCGGCCTGCCCGGTCGCCAGGCCGTTCGCCTTGGCGTCGGCACCCGGCTGGTAGACGTAGCCGCCGCGCTCGGCGGCCGGCGCGGCGCAGCCCAGCTGGAAGCCGGCGAGGCCGTCCAGGGCGCTGCGGCCGGCCTTGGCGACCTGCGCCGGGTCGGCGTGCGCGGCGGTCAGCGCGCTGACCGCGAGACCGGTGGAGTCGGCGTCCCCCGGGCCGCCCGGGTTGTACGACCAGGTGCCGTCCGCGTTCTGGTTCGCCTTCAGCCAGGCCACGCCCTTGGCGACGGCGTCCTGGTGGCCGCCGAGCGCGGTGAGCGCCTGCACGGCGACGGCGGTCGCGTTGCTGTCCTCGGTCTTCGGGTCGCAGGCCGCGGCCGCGTCCGCCCGGAACGAGGGCCAGCCGCCGTCCGCGCACTGCTGGCCGGTCAGCCAGGAGACGGCGGACGCGGCCGGGACGACCTTCGCCGAGGCCAGCGCCGTCAGCGCGAGGGACTGGCGCCACACGCCGTCGTAGCTGGGGTCGCCCTTGCCGTACAGCGCGGCGGGCGGGGTGACCGGGGACGGCGCCGGGGTGTCGGCCAGGGCCGGGGCGGCGGCGCCGGCGGCCAGCAGCAGGCCGGCCAGCGCGGAGGCGCCCAGGCGGGCGGCGGTGAGCATGTGAGGGTGAGCCTTTCGGTGAGCGGTGCAGCAGCCCGGCAGGGCTGCCCGTAGACCTCGACGGAACCGGGCGTGCCACGCCCGGCCGGCCGCTCGCCCCCGGCCCCGGGCAGTCCGGCTCGCCCGCCGGGCGGGCTCACGGTTGCGGGTCAGCGCCGGATTCGCACCGGCTTCCCCCGGGAGGGGCGGATGGAGTTGTCGTGCGCCCCGACTCTAACGGGCACCCGCGAACCGCTTGCAGCGCGGGCAGTAGAACGCGTTCCAGTTCTACTGGCGGGGCGCGGGGAACCGCGCAGTCCGGGAATGGTCGTACAGGCAATCAGGGCCGACCCTTGCTTCGTACGGTGGCCGCATCCGAATTGCGCAGTTCCCGCGCCCCTGGGCGTCCCGTCACCTCCTGGGCGGTCCCTAGGCCGTCGGGGACAGCAGGCGGGCCGCCGTGTGCAGGTCGGCGCGGACCTCGGCGAGGGAGCTGCGGCCGGAGAGCCAGCTCAGCAGCGTCGCGTGCCAGGTGTGCCCGACCACCCGCAGCGCCGCCTGCTGCTCCGCGGTCGGCGGGCCCGGCAGCCGGGCCGCGGCGAGCACGATCTCGGACGTCAGCTCGGCCACCGCGTCCACCTCCCGCCCGACGGAGCGGTCCGCGAAGGACAGCGCCCGCACCATCGCCTCCGCCAGCCGCGGGTCGCGCTGCAGCGCGTGGAAGGCCAGCGTCAGCGTCTCGGCGACCCGCCCGGCCGGGTCCGCGGCGGTCGGCGGATGCCGCTTCACCTGCTCCTTCAGCTGCCGCAGCTGCTCCTCCATGACCGCCACCAGCAGGTGCACCTTGGACGGGAAGTAGCGGTAGAGCGTGCCCAGCGCGACCTCCGCGCCCTCGGCGACCTCGCGCATCTGGACGGCCTCCCAGCCGCCCCGGGAGGCCAGCGCGGCGGCGGCGCGCAGGATCCCGCGGCGCCGCTCGGCCTGGCGCGGGGAGAGCCGGCGGCCGGCAGTGGTGGACACGGTCAACACAGCCCCCAGGGCGTCGACGGGACGGGACCGGGCACGTGGCGTGAATCACCATCCCCGGCCCGAACCGCGAAGCTACGGGCCGGTATCTTCGAGGTCTCTCGTTGTTCACATGCCCGACGACGATGACACACTCCACCGTGAAACGTGATCTACTTTAGCCGCTGCGGCCGCCGAGCCGGGCTGAGTAGGGACAAGGGGACCAGCATGACCGCGTCGCCGCGACCGCTGCGGATCGCCCTGCTCTCCTACCGCGGCCACCCGTTCTGCGGCGGCCAGGGCGTCTACGTCCGGCACCTGTCCCGCGAGCTCGCCCGCCTCGGCCACCACGTCGACGTGATCGGCGCCCAGCCGTTCCCCGTCCTCGACGAGGTCGAGGGCCCCGGCTCCGTCCGGCTGGTCGAGCTGCCCAGCCTCGACCTGTACCGCGCCGACGACCCCTTCCGCACCCCGGCCCTCGCCGAGTACCGCGGCCCGGTCGACGTGCTGGAGTTCCTCACCATGCGCACCGGCGGCTTCCCCGAGCCGCTGACCTTCTCGCTGCGCGCCCGGCAGTTCCTCGCCCGGCACAGAGGGCGCTACGACGTCGTCCACGACAACCAGACCCTCGGCTACGGACTGCTCGGCCTGGAGCGGCACGGCTTCCCGCTGGTCACCACCGTCCACCACCCGATCACCGTGGACCGCCGCCTGGAGCTGGAGGCCGCGACCACCGCCGTCAAGCGGCTCTCGCTGCGCCGCTGGTACGCCTTCACCCGGATGCAGAAGCGGGTCGCCGCGCGCCTGGAGCACGTCATCACCGTCTCCGCGAGTTCCGCCGCGGAGATCGTCGAGCACCTCGGCGTCGCCGCCGGCGCCGTCTCGGTGGTGCCGATCGGCGCCGACACCCGGCTCTGGTCGCCCGACCCGTCGGTGGCCACCGTGCCCGGACGGATCGTCACCACCTCCTCCGCCGACGTCCCGCTGAAGGGCCTCGTCCACCTCGTCGAGGCGCTCGCCAAGGTCCGCACCGAGCGCGAGGCCCACCTCGTCGTCGTCGGCAAGCCGCAGAAGGAGAACGGCCCGGTCGCCGACGCCGTCCGCCGGTTCGGCCTGGAGGCGCACATCGACTTCCGCACGGGGCTGACCGACCGGGAGCTGGTCGACCTGTACCGCTCCGCCGAGGTCGCCTGCGTCCCCTCGCTGTACGAGGGCTTCTCGCTGCCCGCCGCCGAGGCCATGGCCACCGCCACCCCGCTGGTCGCCACCACCGGCGGAGCCATCCCCGAGGTGGCCGGCGAGGACGGCGAGACCTGCCTGGCCGTGCCGCCCGCCGACGCCGGGGCGCTCGCCGCCGCCCTCGGGCGGCTGCTGGACGACCCCGCGCTGCGAGAACGCCTCGGCGCCGCCGGCCGCGAGCGGGTGCTGGCCAACTTCACCTGGCAGCGCGCCGCCGAGCTCACCGCCGAGCGCTACCGCGCCGCCGTCGCCACCGGGGCCGGGCAGCGCGCCCGCGCCGGCCGCGGCTGGCGCTACGTCCACTGACGCTTCGCCCCACCTCCTTCAGTACAGCAGCAACGAATGGGAGCCCCGCAGTGCTGACCGTCGATTTCTCCCGCTTCCCGCTCGCCCCCGGCGACCGGGTGCTCGACCTGGGCTGCGGCGGGGGCCGGCACGCCTTCGAGGCCTACCGCCGCGGCGCGAACGTCGTCGCCCTGGACCAGAACGGCGACGAGATCGCCGAGGTCCGCAAGTGGTTCGCGGCGATGGAGCAGGCCGGCGAGGCCCCGGCGGGCGCCTCCGCCACCGCCATGGAGGGCGACGCGCTCAACCTGCCCTTCGACGACGACACCTTCGACCGGATCATCATCTCCGAGGTCATGGAGCACATCCCGGACGACAAGGGCGTGCTCGCCGAGATGGTGCGGGTGCTGAAGCCGGGCGGCCTGCTCGCCGTCACCGTGCCCCGCTACCTGCCGGAGAAGATCTGCTGGGCGCTCTCCGACGAGTACCACGAGGTCGAGGGCGGCCACATCCGCATCTACCGCGGCGACGAACTGGTCGACAAGGTCCGCGAGTCCGGCCTGGAGCCGTACGGCACCCACCACGCGCACGCCCTGCACTCGCCGTACTGGTGGATCAAGTGCGCCGTCGGCGTGAACAACGACAAGGCGCTGCCCGTCCGCGCCTACCACCAGCTGCTGGTCTGGGACATCGTCGGCACCCCGGTGATCAGCACCCTCACCAAGGCCGCCGAGAAGGCGCTCAACCCGGTGATCGGCAAGAGCTTCGTGGTGTACGCCTCCAAGCCGCACCGGGCCGGCAAGTGACCGCGGCCGTCCCCGACGCGCTGCTGCTCGACGGCGTCCTCGACGCCGAGCAGGCCGCCGCCACCGTCCGGTCGATCCTCGCCGACCAGCAGGCCGACGGCGCCCTGCCGTGGTTCCGCGGCGGCCACCTCGACCCGTGGGACCACACCGAGGCCGCGATGGCCCTCGACACCGCCGGCGAGCACGCCGCCGCCGAGGCCGCCTACCGCTGGCTGGCCGACCACCAGAACCCCGACGGCTCCTGGTACGCCGCCTACTCCTACGGCCACGGCGGCCCCGACGGCGAGGTCACCAACGCCGCCAAGGAGACCAACTTCTGCGCGTACGTCGCCGTCGGCGCCTGGCACCACCACCTGGCCACCGGCGACGACGCCTTCCTGGAGTGGATCTGGCCCACCGTCCGCCGCGCGCTCGACTTCACCGTCGGCCTGCGGCTGCCCGGCGGCCCGATCGCCTGGCGCCAGGACGAGGACGGCACCGCCCCCGACGAGGCGCTGCTCACCGGCTCCTCCTCGATCCTGCACGCCCTGCGGTGCGGCCTCGCCATCGCCGACCACCTCGAAGAGCCCCAGCCCGACTGGGAATTGGCCGCCGGACGGCTGCGCCACGCGATCGCCCACCACCCGGAGCGGTTCCTCGACAAGGACCGCTACTCGATGGACTGGTACTACCCGGTGCTCGGCACCGCCCTGCGCGGTACCGAGGCCGAGCGGCGGATCGCCCGCGACTGGGACCGCTTCGTCGTCCCCGGCCTCGGCGTGCGCTGCGTCAGCGACCGGCCCTGGGTCACCGGCGGCGAGAGCGCCGAACTCGCCCTCGCCCTCTGGGCGGTGGGCCAGTCCGACCGCGCGGTGGAGATCCTCCGCTGGATCCAGCACCTGCGGCACACCGACGGCTCCTACTGGACGGGCTACGTCTTCGAGGACGACGCGATCTGGCCCGAGGAGCGCACCACCTGGACGGCCGGCGCCCTGCTGCTCGCCGTCGCCGCCCTCGGCGGCGACCACGCCACGGTGGCCGTCTTCGGCGGTGACGGCCTGCCCGCCGGACTGGTCGTCAACGACTGCTGCTGAGAAACCCCGCACACGCCGAAGGGGCGGTACCCGGCCGGGTACCGCCCCTTCGGCGTGGAACCGCCCCGTCAGCCGCGCTGGATGCCGGAGGTGTCGGCCAGCAGGCCGTGCGAACCGTCCGGCAGCTGCGCCACCAGCGCCGCGCCGCGCTGCTCGACGGCCAGGTACCAGGTGCCCGGGACGAGCTCGCCGACCGGCGGGCCCGCCGGGTTGTCCTTGTTCGCCAGCTGGCGGACGGCCGGCACCGCGAACCAGAACGGCTGGAACGGCGCGGCGTCGTGCGCCGGCTGCGGGGCGGGCTGGGCCGCCCCCGGGTAGCCGTAGCCGCCGGCCTGCTGCTGCTGCTCCGCGCCGAAGCCCGGGGTCGGCACCGCACCCGGCTGCCCGGCCTGCGGGTAGCCGTACTGGCCGGGCTGGCCCGCGCCCTGCGGGAAGGCCTGGTACGCCTGCGGCGCCGGAGCGGCCGGCTTGTCCGACAGCAGCGGGCCCTGCAGGGCCGGCACCAGCGGGCCCGCGGCCGCGGCACCGGCCAGCACCAGCGCGGCCAGCAGGCCGAGCCAGGCACCGAAGCCGTGGCTCACGCCCTCACCGCCGCCACCGATCGCCCACAGCGCCGACCACAGCGTCGCGACCGACAGCGCGGTGCCCCACTGGTCCAGGCGCAGCCCGAGGACCTGCCGGGTGGCCGAGGCCTCGCCCTGCAGGCGGTGAACCAGGATCAGCGCCGCCGCGACGATGCCGAGCAGGAACACCGACGGCAGGATCGGGAAGAGCGAGGCCTTCCACGCGTTCTGGCTGTCCGAGTTGCACCGGCCGGCGATGCAGAACTCGACCGTCAGGTAGGGCAGGAAGGACGCGATGAAGAGCAGTACGGCCGCACCTGCGACGGCGGCGTCTCCCCGCGTGAGAGCGCGCAGATTCACTAACGTTCCCCTCGTTGGTGTGTCGTGGACTGCGTGTCGGGGCGGTCGGCTGACCGGTACGGGACGTCCCCGGACTGCTAGAGCCTAGGGCCCGGGTCGTCCGCTGTGCACAGCGCCCCGGGGAAACCCCCGATTTCGTTGCCAAATCGCCGTGACTCCAGGTCAGCGCACGACCGGCGGACGGGCCGGTGCGGCCCCGCAGGCCGTGCGCGCCGTCACGAGCCCCCCGCCAGGAAGGCGGTCACGGCCTCCGCGATCCCCTCGGCGGCCTTCTGCCGCCACTGCGGGTCCGTCATGTGCTCGGCGTCCGCGGCGTTGCGCATGTTCCCGCACTCGATGAACACCTTCGGCACCCGCGACAGGTTGAGGCCGCCCAGGTCCGTACGGGTGTCCAGGCCGTCCTTGCCGATGTAGTCGGCGTACGGCTGGCCGGTCGCCCGCTTGAAGGCGTCCCGCAGCTCCAGGCCCAGCCGGTGCGAGGGGTCGACGATCGCCGAGGTGTCGGCCGCACCCGCGGTGACCTTCCCCGGCATGATCACGTGGAAGCCGTGGGCACCGGACGGGGCGCCGTCGGCGTGCACGGACACCGCGGCGTCCGCCTTCGCCTGGTTGCCGATCCGGGCCCGCTCGTCGATGCACGGCCCGAACGGCCGGTCGCCGTCCTGGGTGAGCACCACGTTCGCGCCGCGCTGCCGCAGGATCTCCCGCGCCCGGTGCACCACGTCCAGCGTGTACGAGGCCTCGCTGTAGCCCGCGTCGGTCGCCGTGCCGGTGGTGTCGCACTCCTTGCGGGCGTTGCCGATGTCCACCTGCTTGTTGATCTCGGTGGTGTGCTTGACGTTGCCCGGGTTGTGTCCCGGGTCCAGCAGCACCGTGCGGCCGTTCAGCGGCCCCGAACCGGTCGGCGCCGATCCGCTCGGCGCGGGCCCGCCCGCCGCCGGGCCGGAGGACGCCGGAGCGGGCTCCGCCGAGGAGGGCGCCGGCGCCGGCGCCGGGGCCGTGCCGGACGGGGCGGCGGCGGACGGGGCCGCCGGGCGGGAGCCGTCCGCCAGCGCCTGCCAGCCGAACCAGCCGCCCGCGCAGAGCGCGGGCACCGTGCAGACGAGCACGGCGATGCCGAGGCGGCGGGCGCGGCGGGGGCGCTCCGGGTACTGGGGGTCGCTGGTGGTGCCGGTCACGGGTGGTTCAGATCCTGTCCCAGGTGCGCTCGGTCAGACCGTAGGTCTTCGCGATGGCGTTCCATTTCGCCACGAAGTCCTTCTTGGACTGCGTGGCCTGCGGATTGAGGTCGTTGGCGCGCTTCTTGTCGGCCGTGTTCGGGGCGGAGCTGCCCGAGCAGCCCTGGCTCGCCACCGTCCGGGCCCAGGCCGCGTACGCCCGGTCGATGTCGCCCGAGGTCTGCCAGGCGGTCTTCAGGGTCTGCGCCGCCTCCGCGCCGCCCGGCAGGGCACCGAGGTCCAGCTTGCCGAGGTCCGCGACCAGCTGGTCGCGCTGGGTGGCACCGTCGTCGAAGACCTGCGCGGCGCTCGCGATCTCCGACTTGTCCGGGCAACTGGTCACCTTCGCGACCGCGCTGCCGATCGGGGCCTTCGCGTTCTCCCCGCGGGCCAGCAGCCCGTCCAGCGCCTTCGCCTGCCCCTCCGCGTCGGCCCCGGCGCTCGCGCTGCCGCTCGGCGAGGCGGCCGCCGACCCGCCCGCGGCCGCGGACGGCGCCGCACCGCCGGCCCCGCCCTGCCCGGGCGGCGGCACCGCGGAGGCGGCCGGCGCGTTGGCCGCCGGCTTGCCGTCCGAGCCAGAGTTCTGCACCGCCCACACCGTGCCGACCCCGACCAGCAGCAGCAGCGCCACGCCCGCACCGACCAGCAGCGGCGTCCGGCTGCGGGCCGGCTCCTCGGCGTCCAGGTCCTCGTACGCCGGGCCGGGGGCACCCGCCGGGTGCGGCCCGGCCTGCGCCGGGTCGAAGGCGGGGAACGGGGGCCGGCCGCCGCCGTCGAACGGGGAACCGCCCTGCGGCGGCGGGAAGCCCGGCCCGGGCGGGAAGCCCTGCGGCGGTGGGAAGCCCTGCGGCGGGGCCGGTGCGGCGAACGCCTGCGTCCGGTCCTGCGGCGGGAAGCCCGCGGGCGCCGCACCCGGCTGCGCACCGGCCACGTACGGCCGGGCGCCCGGCGGCGGCCCCTGGTCGCCCGGCCCGCCCGCGGGCACCGGCGGCAGCAGCGTCGTCGCCTGCTCGTCCGGTACCGGGCCCCGCGCCGGGGGGAAGCCCGGCGGCGGGACGTGCCCGCCCTGCGGCTGCGCGTGCGGCCCGGCCTGCGGGGGGAACGGCTGCGGCTGGGCGTGCGGCGGGAAGCCCGAGGGCGCGGCGGCCGGGCGGCCCGGAGCGCCGGCCGGGGGCGGCGGCGCGCCCTCGGCGGCCGGCCTGCGCCGCACCCAGCCGCCGGCACCGCCGCGCGCGGTCGGGTCCCAGACCGCCGGCGGCGTGTTGTCCTGATCCGTCATTCCCCTGCCCTCGCCCCGCTGCGTAGTCGCGTCGCACCCACCGCGCCGTGCCCAGCCGTTCGACTGCTGTCCGACACCGTACAGACCGCGGGTGCGCCGCGGCACGGCACCCGGTGGGTACCGCCCCGTGTCGTACGACGGCGGAAGGCCCGGGATCGTGCCCGCCGCGCCCGCCCGCCCGGCCGTCCCGTCAGCCGGCGGTCCGCCGCAGCACCCGCAGCGACCCCGTCACCGAGACCTCCTCGAAGCCCTCGTCCAGCGCCCGCAGGTACACCCGGTACGGCGCCTGCCCGCCGTCCTCCGGGTCCGGGAAGACGTCGTGCACCACCAGCAGGCCGTCCTCGGCCAGGTGCGGCACCCAGCCCTCGTAGTCGCCGGTGGCGTGCTCGTCGGTGTGCCCGCCGTCGATGAAGACCAGCGCCAGCCGGCCGCCCCACAGCGCGGCGATCTGCGGCGAGCGGCCCACCAGGGCCACCACGTGCTCCTCCAGCCCGGCGTGGAACAGCGTCCGGCGGAAGACCGGCAGGGTGTCCATCCGGCCGACCTCCGGGTCGACCAGCGTCGGGTCGTGGTACTCCCAGCCCGGCTGCTGCTCCTCCGAGCCCCGGTGGTGGTCGACGGTGAGCGCCACCGTGCCGGTGCGGCGGGCCGCGTCCGCGAGCAGCACGGCCGAGCGGCCGCAGTACGTGCCGATCTCCAGCACCGGCAGCCCGGTGCGCCCCGCGGCCTCCACCGCCGCCGCGTACAGCGCGAGGCCCTCGTCCACCGGCATGAAGCCGGTCGCCGACTCGAAGGCCTTGAGCACCTCGGGCTCCGGGCGGGCCGCGCCGGGCGCGTCGTGGCGGTCGGTCATGCTGCTGCTCCCTGCGGGGCGGACGGACGGGTGCAGCGGACCCTACCCGACCGTCCGGCGCCGGAGGCCGCCCAGGTCCGCGCCCGGCGCCCGGCGTCCGCGCCCGGCGCCCGTACGCTCGTGCCGTCGAGCGCCCCCGGCACGCGGGCGTGCGCGGGCCGTCCAGGCCGACCAGGGCAACGAGGGAACGGGAGCACCGATGCGCGCAGCGATCCTGCACGAGACCGGCCGGGACGAGCTGGAGGTCCGCGAGGACGTGGAGACGGTCGCCGTCGGGCCGGGCACCGTCCGGGTCCGGATGCGCGCCGCCGGGCTCTGCCACTCCGACCTCTCCGCGATGAGCGGCATCCTGCCGCAGCCCGCGCCGTTCGTGCCCGGCCACGAGGGCGCAGGCGAGGTCACCGAGGTCGGCGAGGGCGTCACCGGCCTCGCCCCGGGCGACCGGGTGGTGCTCTGCTGGATGCCGCCCTGCGGCCGCTGCGCGTTCTGCACCCGCGGCGAGACCCACCTGTGCACCGCGAGCCTCAAGCGGCTCGCCGAGCCGACCTTCCGCTTCGGCGGCGGCACCGCCGCGTACGGCTTCTACAGCACCGGCAGCTTCGCCGAGGAGGCCGTGGTCGCCGCCGACGCCGTGCTGAAGGTGCCCGCCGACCTGCCCTTCGAGCTGGCCGCGCTGGTCGGCTGCGGGGTCACCACCGGCTTCGGCGCGGTGGTGAACACCGCCCGGATCGAGCCGGGAGCCACCGTCGCCGTGCTCGGCGCCGGCGGGGTCGGGGCGGCCGCCGTCCAGGCCGCCCTGGTCAGCGGCGCCGCCCGGGTCACCGCGGTCGACCCGGTCGCCTCCCGCCGCGAACGGGCCCTCGCGCTCGGCGCCACCGACGCCCTCGCCCCGGAGGACCTGCGGGCCGCCGCCAAGGGCCTCGCCCTCGGCGGCTACGACTGCGTGGTCGAGGCGGTCGGCCGCTCGGAGACCGTCCGCGCCGCCTACGACGCCGCCCGGCGCGGCGGCACCGTCGTGGTGGTCGGTGCCGGCGCCCGCGACGACAAGGTCTCCTTCAGCCTCGGCGAGCTGTTCTTCAACGAGAAGCGGGTGCTGCCCTCGCTGTACGGCGGTGGCGACGTCGCCCGCACCGCGGCCCGGGTCGTCGAGCTGTGGCGGGCCGGGCGGCTCGACCTGGCCGCGCTGGTCACCCACCGGGTGCCGCTCGCCGAGGTCGGCGAGGCGGTCGCGGGCATGCGCCGCGGCGAGGGCCTGCGCACCGTGATCACCTTCGACTGAGCCGCGCGCCGCCGAGAACGCCTGCGGCCCGGGGCTCCTGCCCCGGGCCGCAGGAGTGCGAGCAGGTCAGCGGCGGTGCTTGCCGTGCGCGTCGGCGTCGGCGCGGTCGTCCGCCGCCGTCGTGCCACGGTGGCGGCCGTGCCCGTTGTCCTCGGCCACGGCCCCGTCGGCGCCGGGCGCGGTACGGTCGTGCTCGGTGGTGTCGGTGAGGGTTTCGGACATCAGGTTCTGTCTTCTCCGTGCGGTGCGGTACTGCGGTTGCAGCGTCGTCCGGCCGGGCGCTGGGCGGCCCGGCCGCCCGGGCGTTCGGCACCCGGGGCCCCGGCTGCCGCGGCGGCCGGATCGGGTACGAGCCTATCGGGGCGGTCACCGCCCGCGCACGGCACACTCCGATTCGGTGGCGCCCGGCGCGCCCTCAGGCCGGTCTGCCGGTGCGCAGGAAGCCCGCCAGCAGCTCGTGCAGGACGGCGGCGCCCTCTTCCGCCAGCAGGTCGTGGCCGGCCCCGGCGGCCTCCACGTACCGGAAGTCGGTGCCCTCCGCCCGGCCGAGCCGCAGCAGCTCGTGACGGAGCGTGCGGGACTGCCCGACCGGCACCACCTCGTCCCGGTCGCCGTGCACCACCAGCAGCGGCGCCGTCAGCCGTCCGGCGAGCTGCAGCACGTCGCGCGGACCGCGGGCGTCCTGCGGCTCGGCCTCGCCGCCGAGCCGCTCGCACATCGCCCGGACGGGCTCGGCGGCCTCGGCGAGCAGCCGCGCACCGGACAGGAAGGGCGCCACCACCGCACACCGCGCGAGGTGCCCGGCCGGGGCGTGCGCGGCGGCCAGCAGGGCCAGGAAGGCGCCGTAGCTCTGCCCGAACAGGGCGGGCGGCTCCAGGCCGAGGGCGGCCCGCTGCTCGGCCAGACCGTCCAGCAGGTGCAGGACGTCGTCGAGGTCCGGGCCGCCCCAGGCGCCGTGCACCGCCGCCTCGTGCTCCGGCCCGTAGCCGGTCGAACCGCGCTGGTTGACGGCGACCACGGCCGTCCCGCGGCCGGACATCCGCTGCAGCGCCGGGTCGAACTCCAGCCGCCAGGCGTCGGCCGGCCCGCCGTGCAGCGCGAGGACGAGGTGCGGGGCGGCCAGCCAGGAGTCGCCGCCGTACACCACCGCCTCCAGCGGGCCGGCCGGACCGCCGAGGTGCACCAGCCGGGCGCCCTGCCAACTGCCGCCGTCGCCGGGTTCGGCCGATCCGTCCACCCGCCAGCCGGGCGGGTGCGCGCCGGCCGGGCCGGCCGGCTGCTCGCCGTGCACGGCACCGGAGCCGAGCGGGGCGAGCTGCAGCGGCAGCGGTGGCGGGACGGCCCCCGGGGTGCCGGTGCCACCCGCCGCCAGCAGGGCGTCGACGTCGACGGTGGCGAGGGCGGCCGGGCGGTCCGGCGCCGAGTACGGGATCCGCAGGCCGGCCGTCGACCAGTGGCCCGTTTCACCGAACCGGCCGGGCGGGGCGGGCAGCCGGTCCAGCCGGCCCGCGGAGGGCTGCCAGAGCGCGAGGGCGGTGGCCGCGCCGTGGTCGAGCTGCAGCACGACCCGCGGATCGCCCGCCCCGCCGGGGGCGAGCGCGACCGGCCGTGGCACCGGGCCGGGCAGGTGCAGGCACTCCGGGAAGCGGACCGGGTCGGAGCCGCCGAGCACCGCCCACCCGAGCCGGTCGGCACCGGGCGCGTCGCTGCGGACGAGGCCGAAGCCGCTCGCCGGGTCGAACAGCACCAGCCGGTCGTTGCTGCCCTCGGCGATCTCCAGCAGCGGGGTGACGGCGCCGTGTTCGAGGTCCAGCACGACGGTGCGCACGGCCCCCTCGGCGACCCGGTCCAGGGCCAGCAGGCGTCCGGTGGCGTCCAGCCAGACGCCGCCGCCGTACATCCCGGGCAGCTCGGCGGCCTGGACGGGCGGCGAGCCGTCCGCGGTGATCCGCCAGACCGTGGTGACCGGCCGCCCGTCGGTGCCGAGCGCGACCGCGCCGCCGCCGGGCTGCGGCAGCAGCCGCAGCCCCGGCAGCCACAGCCGGGCCACCTGCTCCTCGCGGCCGTCCGCCGCGGCCGCCAGCAGGACGAGGTCGTGCCGCTCGCCGTCGTGCCGGCAGACCAGCACCCGGCCGTCGGGGAGCGCCACCAGCTGGGAGCGCAGGTTCTCGGTGCGGCCGCCCGGCGGCGGCAGCGGCACGGGCTCCGCGGCGGAGCCGTCGGCGGGCAGCCGCCAGCTCTCGGCGTACCAGCCGCCGTCCGGGCCGGCGGCCAGGCAGGCGGCGTGCGAGCCGTCGGCGGCGAAGGTGAAGCCGAACCGGCGCAGCGCCTGGGCGGCGCTCCGGGCAACGGTGCTCATCGGCGGCTCTCCTGATCCGTACGGGGGCTGGGGCGGGCGGCGGTCAGGTGCCGGTGCCGCCCGGGGACGGCGGCTCGGCGAGGGCCGCCAGTGCGGCCAGCGCCCGCTGCGGCGGCCAGCGGTCCGTGGGGGAGCCGGCGGTGAGGCCGAGCACGACCGGGGTGAGTCGGCGGGCGGTCTCGCCGCTGCGCGCGGCCAGGGCCAGCCAGCGCCGCAGCCGGGCCGCGGCGGGCGGAGCCGGCGGGGTGCCGGCCCGGGCCTCCGGGAACTCCTCGGCGAGCAGCGGGGGCCGGCCGGTGGCGAGCAGGAAGAGCAGTCCGCCGAGGGCCTGCCGGTCGTCGGCGTACGGGCCGCGGTGGAGCACGGCGGCGCCGGGCCGCGGCGCCGGGTACGGCCTCGGGTCGAGCAGGAGGGGCCGGCCGTCCGGTCCGACGATGACCCGGTCGGCGGAGAGGCCGCGCAGCGCGGCGCCCAGTCCGTGCACCCGCACCAACAGGTCGGCCAGCGCGGTGGCGACGGGGCGGGCCTGCGGCCAGGGGACACCGGGATCGCCGTCCCGGCCGAGCCGTTCGGCGACCCAGTCGTCCAGTGTCGTGCCGGCGGCGCCCGTCCGCGGCCCCGGTGGTGCGGCGAGGCGGGCCGCGGTGAGCGCGGCCGATAACCGCTCGGGTGCCCCGGGCTCCTGCCCGGGCCTGGTCGACCCCCTCCCCTCGAAGGGGCCGACCGGCGGCTCGGCGAACCCCCGCCCGCCACCGCGGAGTTCCGCACCCGCCGGCTCGCCGCGCCTCCCCGCGCGGTCCACCGGCGCGGACGGCCGGGCGGCGCGCCGAGGTCCGTCGACGGCGGCCGCCCGGCCGCCCTCGCCTCCCCGCCCCGGCGCACCGGCCTCGGCCGTCCGCACGACCTCCAGTGCCGTGCCGTCCGCATCCGGCCCGTCACCGACCGGCCCCGCCACCGAGGCCGAACGCAGCGGTGTGCCCGCCCCCATCGCTTCACACCCCTTCGTGTCGACGCCGCGGGTGCCCACTGCTCCTGCACCGCGGCCCGGTCGTCCTGGAAGTGACGAGAGCGGCCCGGTCGCCGGACCGCCCGCGGGCCACTCGCCCGGCCCGGGCCGGAGTCCGGCGCCCTTCCCGACCCCCCAGGTCAGGGCAACTCTCGTTCGCGGGAATGAAGTTACTTTCGTGGTCGGTGTGACTCAACGCAGCCCGGGTCACTTCACTCATAAGGGTGATCCAGATCCGATTCCGGTCGTGCGCGGGCTCCGGAGTGCGACCGGATCGGGCCCGGCGCTCCGGAGCGCGCCCCGGACGACGTGCGCCGCCGGCCGGCCGGCGGGCGGACGGCGCGCCGCCGCGCGCGGATTGACGCGCAGCTGTGCGGGCCGGCGCCGAACGGCGCGGACCGGGCCGCCCGCCGGGCGCGGTAGTCTCGACAGGTGCCGAATCTGTCCGACGTGATCACCGCGCTCGAAGAGCTGTACCCGCCGCAGTGGGCGGAGTCCTGGGACGCCGTCGGGCTGGTCTGCGGCGACCCGGAGGCCGAGGTCCGCCGGGTGCTCTTCGCCGTCGACCCGGTGCAGGCGGTGGTCGACGAGGCCGCCGCGTGGGGCGCCGACCTGGTCGTCACCCACCACCCCCTCTACCTGCGCGGCACCACCAGCGTCGCCGCCACCACCTTCAAGGGCCGGGTCGTGCACACCCTGATCCGGCAGGGCATCGCGCTGCACGTCGCGCACACCAACGCCGACCACGCCGACCCCGGCGTCTCCGACGCCCTCGCCGAGGCGGTCGGCCTGCGCGTCACCGGCCCGCTCGTCCCCGACCCGACCGACCCGGCCGGCCGCCGCGGCGGCGGCCGGATCGGCGTGCTGCCCGAGCCGATGACCCTCGCCGCGTTCGCCGCGCAGGTCGCCGCCGGACTGCCCGCCACCGCCACCGGCGTCCGCGTCTCCGGCGACCCGGAGCGGACGATCAGCCGGGTCGCCGTCTGCGGCGGCTCCGGCGACTCCTTCTTCGCCGAGGTCCGCGCCGCGGACGTCGACGCCTACGTCACCGCCGACCTGCGCCACCACCCCGCGTCCGAGGCGTCCGAGGCCGCTCCGACCGCCCTCGTCGACGCCGCCCACTGGGCCACCGAGTGGCCCTGGCTGAACCTCGCCGCCCGGTCCCTGACCGAAGCGGCCGGCAAGCACGGCTGGCAGCTGGAGACCAAGGTCTCCCACCTGGTCACCGACCCGTGGACGGGGCACGCCCCCATGCCGTACACCGCCTGACACCTGATCGATTCACACAGGAGCTTCCCGCTTGAACGCCGCGCCCGCCGACCAGATCCGCCTGCTCGACCTGCAGGCCATCGACTCCCGCCTGGACCAGCTGGCGCACCGGCGCCGCACCCTGCCCGAGCTCGCCGAGATCGAGAAGGCCGCCGCCGACCACACCGCCCTCAAGGACCTGGTCGTCGCCGCCCAGGCCCAGCTCTCCGACACCACCCGCGAGCAGACCAAGGCCGAGCAGGACGTCGAGCAGGTCCGCGCCCGCGCCGCCCGCAACCAGCAGCGGATGGACTCCGGCGCCGTCACCTCCCCCAAGGACCTGGAGAACCTCCAGCACGAGATCGGCTCGCTCGCCAAGCGCCAGTCCGACCTGGAGGACGTCGTCCTGGAGGTCATGGAGCGCCTGGAGTCCGCCCAGGGCCGGGTCACCGAGCTGACGGCCCGTCTGCAGCACTCCGAGGTCGTCCTCAAGGAGAGCGAGGAGCGCCGCGACGCCGCGTGGGGCGAGATCGACGCCGAGGTCGAGAAGACCGCCCGCGACCGCGAGACCGTCGCCAAGGTGATCCCCGCCGACCTGCTCAAGCTCTACACCCGCCTGCGCGAGCAGCAGGGCGGCGTCGGCGCGGCCCGCCTCCAGCAGCGCCGCTGCGAGGGCTGCCGGGTCGAGTTCGCGATCACCGACCTCAACGCCATCAAGGCCGAGCCGGCCGACGCGGTCGTCCGCTGCGAGAACTGCGGCCGCATCCTGGTGCGCACCGCCGAGTCGGGCGTCTGAGCGGCGTGTCCCCCCGCAGGTTCATCGTCGAGGCCGACGGCGGCTCCCGGGGCAACCCGGGGCCGGCCGGCTACGGCGCCGTCGTCCGCGACGCCGACACCGGCGCGATCATCGCCGAGGCCGCGGAGTTCATCGGCCACGCCACCAACAACGTGGCCGAGTACCGCGGACTGATCGCCGGCCTGCGGGCCGCCCACGGCCTCGACCCGGACGCCTCCGTCGACGTCCGGATGGACTCCAAGCTCGTCGTCGAGCAGATGTCCGGCCGCTGGAAGATCAAGCACCCCGACATGCAGCCGCTGGCCGCCGAGGCCCGCACCGTCTTCCCGCGCGGCCGCGTCGCCTACACCTGGATCCCGCGCGAGCGGAACAAGGACGCCGACCGGCTCGCCAACGAAGCCATGGACGCCGGCCGGGCCGGCCGCCGGTGGGAGCCCCGGTCCGCCGCGGCCCCCGCCGTCCCGGCCGCCGAGGTCGAGGAGCCGCTGCCCGAACCCGCCGCCCCCCGGGCCGGCTGGGCCGCCCCCGCCGACCTCGGCACCCCCACCACCTTCGTCCTGCTCCGGCACGGCGAGACCGCCCTCACCCCGCAGAAGCGCTTCTCCGGCAGCGGCGGCACCGACCCCGAACTCTCCGAGAAGGGCCGCTGGCAGGCCGAACGGGTCGCCGAGGCGCTCGCCGCCCGCGGCACCGTCCAGGCGGTGGTCAGCTCCCCGATGCGCCGCACCCGCGGGACGGCGGAGGCCGTCGCCCGGCGGCTCGGCCTGGAGGTCCGGATCGAGGACGGCCTGCGGGAGCTCGACTTCGGCGCCTGGGAGGGCCTCACCTTCGCCGAGGTCCAGCAGCAGTACCCCGACGACCTGAACGCCTGGCTCGCCTCCAGCAAGGCCAAGCCCACCGGCAGCAGCGAGAGCTTCTCCTCCCTCGCCCACCGGACGGGCGTCGCCCGCGACAAGATCATCGCCCGCCACCCCGGCCGGACGGTCCTCGTCGTCTCCCACGTGAGCCCCATCAAGACCCTCGTCCGGCTCGCCCTCGGCGCCCCGCCCGACGCGGTCTACCGCATGGAGCTCTCCGCGGCCTCCCTCTGCGCAGTCCAGTACTACGCCGACGGCAACGCCTCCCTGCGCCTCCTCAACGACACCAGCCACCTCCGGTAGGAGCGATCAGGGGCAGCACGTCAGGGGCGCTGGGGGCACCTCCCGGCCGAAGGCCGGGGGCGGAACTGCGCAATCCGGGGCCGGCGTACTCCGCAGGTTCGGCCCTACCCCCGATTGCGCAGTTCCCCGCGCCCCTATTGGTCGGCCCGGTGCCTCTGAGGGCCGGCCTCAGTGGATCTCGGAGACGACGACGTCGAGCTGCCACGGGCGGCGTGCGGTGCCGCGGGCGGAGACCTCGACGCGGTGGCCCAGCGCGGTGAGGGCGTCGACGAGTTCGCCGGGGGTGGCCGGGTCCGCCGCCGCGTTCAGCAGGTCCCGGACGAGGCGCCCCTTGGTGGCCTTGTTGAAGTGGCTGACCACGGACCGCTTGAGTTCGCCGCCGACCTCGCGCTCGTGCAGCACCCGCACGGTCGCCGTCCGCCCCGCGACCTCCCCGGCCGGCTTCCAGGCCGCCGCGTACGCGGAACTCCGCAGGTCGAGCACCAGCCCCTCACCCGCCGCCTCCGGCAGGGCCTCCGCGGTGGCGGCCCGCCAGTGGGCGCCGAGTGCGCCGAGCGGCGGCAGCTTCACCCCCATCGAACAGCGGTACGGCGGGATCCGGTCGCCGATCCGCACGGCGCCCCAGAGCCCCGAGAAGACGAGCAGCGTGCGCTCGGCCCGCTCGTAGGCCTCCTGGTCGAGTTTGGCGAGCCCGAGGTTGTCGAAGAGCACGCCGGTGTACACCTCGCCGGCCGGCAGTGCCCCGGCGGTGGGCAGCTCGGCGTTGCGGGCGATCTCGCCCCGCAGCCCGGGGGAGAGCCCGAGGACCTCGGCGGCGGTGTCCTCGTCGCCGCGGCAGAGTCCGACGAGCGCGTCGAGGACGACCCGCCGAGCCGCGGTCAGTCCGGGCAGCGACAGCGCCTCCAGGTCGACCGGAGCGCCCTGCGCCGACGCGGCCTTCCCCTCCGAGGGCGGCAACAGGACCAGCACGGCGGCACTCCTCAACACTTTGTGGCAGACGTCCCCGCCACTGTACTGGCGACCGGTCGCCCGCTCCGAAGCCGTCCGGCCTCCGTCGCCGCGCCCCGTCAACTCCCCGCCGCGCGGCCGCACCGCCTCTGACCACCGGACGGGACGCGCCCGACGGGCCCGCCGGTGCCGGCCCGCTTACGCTGCGGTCATGCCACGTCGACAACTGAGTGTCCGCACCGCCGACACCGCCCGGATCAACACCGAGCTCGCCGAGCTGCGCAGCCGGCTGGAGATCCGCACCGACTGGCCCGCCGAGGTGCTCGCCGAGGCGGACCGTGCGGCGGCCGTGCCCCGGCTGCCGGACGTGGACGCGACCGACCTGGAACTCTTCACCCTCGACCCGCCGGACTCCCTCGACCTCGACCAGGCCATGCACCTGGCCCGCCGCGACGGCGGCTACCGCGTGCACTACGCGATCGCCGACGTCGCCGCGTTCGTCGTCCCGGGCGGGGCGGTGGACACCGAGGCCCGCCGCCGGGTGCAGACCCTCTACTTCCCGGACGTCCGGGTGCCGCTGCACCCGCCCCGGATCTCCGAGGACGCGGCCAGCCTGCTGCCGGGCCGGCTGCGCCCCGCGGTGCTCTGGCAGATCGACCTCGACGCGGACGGCGCCGTGGTGCTCGCCGACGTCCGCCGCGCCCAGGTCCGCTCCCGCCGCAGGCTCGACTACGCCGGCGTCCAGGAGGCGCTCGACGCGGGCACGGCCGACGGGCAGCTCCGGCTGCTCGCCGAGATCGGACGGCTGCGCGAACGGCAGGAGGCCGCCCGCGGCGGGATCAGTCTGCCCGTCCCCGAGCAGGAGGTCGAACCGGCCGACGGCGGCTACCAGCTCGCCTACCGCACACCGCGCCCGGCCGACGCCTGGAACGCGCAGATCTCGCTGCTCACCGGCATGGCCGCCGCCGACCTCATGCTGGACGCCGGCACCGGACTGCTCCGCACCCTGCCCGCCGCCCCCGAGGCCGCCTACGCCAGGCTGCACCGCGTCGCCCGGGCGCTCGGCGTGCACTGGCCGGACTCCATCCCCTACCCCGAGCTGATCCGCTCGCTCGATCCTGCGGACACCCGCAACGCCGCCTTCCTGGAGGAGTGCACCGGCCTGCTGCGCGGCGCCGGCTACCACGCCTTCGACGCCGCCCGGGGCGTGCCGCCGCCCGCCGACCCGGGCCACGCGGCGCTCGCCGCGCCGTACGCGCACTGCACGGCGCCGCTGCGCCGCCTCGCCGACCGGTACGCGCAGGAGATCTGCGTGGCGGTGGCCGGCGGCACCGACGTGCCGGGCTGGGTCCGCGACGACCTGCTCGACGTGCCGGGGGAGATGGAGCGCGGCGACCGGCGTGCCCACGAGGTCGAGCGGGCCTGCGTCGACCTGATCGAGGCCGAGGTGCTGCGTGGCCGCGAGGGCGAGGACTTCGACGCCGTGGTGATCGACGTCGACGAGCGCCGGCCCGCCCGGGGAACCGTCCAGCTCGCCGATCCCGCCGTCGTCGCCAAGTGCGACGGCGAGGGGCCCGGGCTGCCGCTCGGCGAACGCATCCGCGTCCGCCTCACCAGTGCCGATCCCGCCACCCGAACCGTCCGCTTCGCACCCGTGTGAGCCGCCCGTGTCCCTGAGCCGCCCCGTCCCGCCCGCGCCCGGCCCCGGCCGGGACGACCCCGCCGCCCGTCCACCCGCTCCCGCGGGGGACCGGCGCCGCCGCCTGCTCGTCCTGGCGGTCTGCTGTCTCAGCCTGTTCATCGTCAGCCTCGACACCACCGTGGTGAACGTCGCGCTGCCGGCCGTCCAGCACGACCTCGGCGCGCCCGCCTCCGGACTGCAGTGGGTGATCGACGCCTACACGCTGGTGCTCGCCGCGCTGCTGATGCTCTCCGGTTCGGTGGCCGACCGGGTCGGCCGACGGCGGATCTTCCTGATCGGCCTGCTGGTCTTCGTCCTCGGATCGCTGCTGTGCAGCCTCGCGCCGGGCCTCGGCTGGCTGATCGCCTTCCGCAGCCTCCAGGCGGTCGGCGGCTCGATGCTCAACCCGGTGGCGATGTCGATCATCACCAACACCTTCACCAGCCCGCGGGAGCGGGCCCAGGCGATCGGCGTCTGGGGCGGCGTGGTCGGCATCTCCATGGCGCTCGGCCCGCTGATCGGCGGCTTCCTGGTGGACAGCGCCGGCTGGCCGGCGATCTTCCTGGTCAACGTGCCGATCGGCCTCGCCGCCTTCGTCCTGACCCTCCGGTACGTGCCCGAGTCCCGCTCGCCGCGGCCGCGCCGGCTCGACCCGGTCGGGCAGCTGCTGATGCTGCTGATGCTCGGCTGCGGCACCGCCGCGATCATCGAGGGCCCCGGCCACGGCTGGACCTCCCCGCTGATCCTCGCGCTGGCCGGGGTCGCGTCGGCCGCGCTCGTCCTGCTGCCGATCTGGGAGTCGCGGGTGCGCGAGCCGCTGATCGACCCGCGGTTCTTCGCCAGCATCCCGTTCAGCGGCGCGACCGTCACCGCGGTCTGCGCCTTCGCCTCGCTCGGCGGCTTCCTCTTCCTCAACGCGCTGTACCTGCAGGAGGTCCGCGGGTACGACCCGGTGCAGGCCGGGCTTTTCACCCTGCCGATGGCCGTGATGATGCTGCTCTTCGCGCCGGTGTCCGGGCGGATCGTCGGGCGTTCCGGGCCGCGGACGCCGCTGGTCTGCGCGGGCGCCGCGCTGGCCGCCAGCGGGCTGCTGCTGACCCGGGTGGCCGCGGACTCGCCGCCCGCGCTGGTCCTCGGCGCCTACGCGCTGTTCGGGCTCGGGTTCGGGCTGGTGAACGCGCCGATCACCAACTCGGCGGTCTCCGGCATGCCGCTCGCCCAGGCGGGGGTGGCCGCCGCGGTCGCCTCCACCAGCCGCTCGGTCGGCCAGTCGCTCGGCGTCGCGGTGATCGGCACCGTGGTCACCTCGGCGCTGGTCGGACCGGCCGCCGCCGGATTCGCGGAGGCCAGCCACGCCGGCTGGTGGATCGTCACCGCGCTCGGCCTCGCCGTGATCGGGCTGGGTCTGGCCACGACCACACCGCGGGCCGCGGCGAGCGCCGCACGGGTCGCCGCCCGGCTGGACCCGGCCCGGGCCGGTGTGCCGGGCGGGGCCCCCGAGCGGCTACGATGACCATTACGGCGGACGAGCCGGCCGGGCGGTCGCGACGGGTCCTTCACGGGCCCGCCGAGGAACGTCCGGGCTCCACAGAGCAGGGTGGTGGGTAACGCCCACCCGGGGTGACCCGCGGGACAGTGCCACAGAAAGCAGACCGCCCACCGCTTCGGCGGCGGGTAAGGGTGAAACGGTGGTGTAAGAGACCACCAGCGACCGAGGTGACTCGGCCGGCTCGGTAAACCCCACCTGGAGCAAGGTCAAGATCGGTGCCCCTCGGGGTGCCGTGCGCGGATGTTCGAGGGCTGCTCGCCCGAGTCCGCGGGTGGACCGCACGAGGCTGTCGGCAACGACAGCCCTAGATGGATGGCCGCCTCCCCGGGCCGCGCAAGCAACCCGGGAGACAGAACCCGGCGTACAGGCCGACTCGTCCGTCACCAGGCCGACGGAGGGCCCCCGATCCGCATCACGCGGGCCGGGGGCCTTTTCGCGTCCGGGGCTCGACGACTCAGCGAACGACCGGCGGAGCCCGCTCTTGCCGTGCCTATCGAGATTCGATAGATTCCCATCGCAATTCGATGGGAGGATGAGGTCGTGGGAAAGCTGACAGTGGGGGCGCTGCGCGCCGTGCTCGCGGTGGTGTTCGCCGGCACCGTGCTGGTGCAGGTCCTGATGGTGTGGGTGTTGGTCAGCGGGAACGACCCGGAGGACGGGACGCTGCCGCTGACCGCGTTCCGCGTCGTGACGATCCTGGGCCTGGTGACGGCCCAGGTCGCCCTGGTCTGCGTCTGGCGGCTGGTGGCGATGGTGCGGCGCGGGACGGTGTTCTCGCACGCAGCCTTCCGCTACGTGGACGGCGTGATCGGCGCGATCGTGGCGGCCGCCCTCGTCTGGTTCGCGGTCACCGCGATCAACGCCCCGGGCCAGCGGGAGGACCCGGGCGTCACCGTCATCATGGCCGGGATCGGCGTGGCGATCCTGGGGGTCGCGCTCATCGTGCTCGTGCTGCGGATGCTGCTCGCCCAGGCCGTCGCGCGCGACGTCGAGGCGACGCAGCTGAAGGCCGAGTTGGACGAGGTGATCTGATGCCCATCGTCGTCGACATCGACGTGATGCTGGCCAGGCGGAAGATGTCCGTGGGCGAGCTCGCGGACCGCGTCGGGATCACCCCCGCCAACCTCGCCGTCCTCAAGAACGGCCGCGCCAAGGCCGTCCGCTTCGCCACGCTCGCCGCACTCTGCGAAGTCCTCGCCTGCCAGCCCGGCGACCTGCTCCGCTGGGAGTCCGAGGACCTCGCACCGGCCGACGCGGACCCGGAGCACGTGTGAGGTGGCGGTGGGAGGTGCGGCCGTGACCCCGCCTCCCACCGCCCGGCTCAGGCCCTGCGGCGGAAGAGCACGACGCGGGCGATGCGTTCCCCGGCGAGTGCCCTGCCCTCGCCGACGGCGAAGTCGGCGAGGGTCCAGCCGGAGGCCTCGACGGCCTTCCGGACGAACACGGAGTCGCCGCGGTCGTAGGCCTCGGCCGCCTCCTTGCCCGCGTTGTTCCCCTCGGCCTGGTTGATGAAGCCCGTGTGCCCCCCTGTGCCGGTGCTGTGTCAGCACCCTGCCGGCGCCGCTGCCGGTGGAGCAAGGCGGTGGTGGAGTCGTGACCGCCGACCCGGCGGTCACGCGCGTTCGGCGTCGTGGGCGGCGACGGCGGCGGTGAGGCGCAGGAGGTCGGCGGGGCGGGCCGGGTCGAGGCCGGTGAGGGCGGCGATGCGGCGCAGCCGGTAGTCGACGGTGTTGGGGTGGAGGTGGAGCGCGTTCGCGGTGTGCCGGCGGTTGAGGCCGCCGGCCAGGTGGGTGCGCAGGGTGGTGAGCAACTCGCCCGCCCCGTGGAGGGGGCCGATCAGGGCGGCGAGCCGGGGTCTGGCGTGGCCGGGCCGGCTGAGCTGGTACTCCAGGAGCAGGTCGTCGAGCCGGTAGAGGCCAGGCGGCCGGCCGAAGGCGCGGGCCACGTCGAGGACTTCGTAGGCGAGGGCGGCGGCGGCCGCGACGCCCGGGGGCTCGGCGGCCGCCCCGGCGGCGAGCACCGGGGCGCCCGCGGCCCGGGCGGTCGCGGCGACGGTGTCCGAGAGGCGGTGCCACTCGGCGGTGGGCAGGTCGGACGGCCGGGTGCCGAGCGGGACGAGCACCAGGCCGCCGTCGGAGGCGAGCACCGAGAGGGCCGAGTGCCGGGTGCGGTGGTCGAGTTCGGCGCGCAGGCGGCGGAGTTTGCGGCGGCCGGCGACCGTCCGGTCGACGTCCTCGGCGTGTTCGTCGGGGTGGTCGTCGACGGAGAGGACGAGGACGGCGTAGCCGGGGGCCAGTCGCAGGCCGGCCCGGGCGGCGGCCTCGTCGGCGGGGGTGCCGTCGAGCAGGGCGCCGAGCAGTGCGTTCCGGGCGGCGTGCCGTTCGTCGACCATGGTGCGGCGTTCCTCGAAGTAGCCGGCGCCGGCCGCGGCGGTGACCTGGCGGAGGTGGTCGAGCAGCAGCCGGTGGAGCGTGAGCAGCCCGGGGGTGTCGCCCTCGCCGGCCTGCCGGGTCATCCAGTCCCAGCAGACCTCCAGGCCGATGTGGTGGGCGAGCAGGACGGCGTCCAGCGGCAGCCCTTCCTCGGCGCGGCGGGCGGCGGTCTGCCGGACGGTGGTGAACTCCTCGTCCGGGGCGGGTTCTCCGGTGCGGACGGCCCGGGCGAGGGCGCGGACGCGGCGCTCGGTGGTGCGCGCGAGTTCGCCGTCGACCTGTTCGCGGGGCAGCCGCCGGTAGGTGGGCAGGGCGTCGAGCAGTGCCGCGAGGACCGCCCGGACGAGTTCCGGCAGGGCGGCCAGCAGTCGCTGGTCCGCGGGGACGCCGCCGATCGTCGGGACGTGCCACCCCGTGACCTGCGCCGGGGCGTTGTGACTGCTCACAGAAATCACCGTCCAGGTCTGGGGAACGCCCGAGGGCCGGTCCGGTGCGGCGGCCCCATCATGGAGGCACTCCCGGTTACCTGTTGGTAACAAACTTCTGGTGTGGAGGCAACAGTTGAGAACCCCACTTCTCCGCTTCTCCGCAAGAACCTTCCGCCGCAGGCTCGTCGGCGCCCTCGGCTCGGCCCTGCTGGCCGCCGCCCTGCTCGGCGGAGGAGGGTCCGCCGCCCTCGCCGCCGAGACCGCGCCCGCGACGGCGGCCCCGCCGGACGGCGACACCGTCGCCTCCCCGCCCGGCGCCAACGACTGGAACTGCCGCCCCACCGCGGCCCACCCCAATCCCGTCGTGCTGGTCCACGGCACCTTCGCCAACCGCTTCGAGAACTGGCTGGTGCTGTCGCCGCTGCTGAAGAGCAAGGGCTACTGCGTCTTCGCCCTCGACTACGGCACCGTCCCCGGCGTCACCTCCTCCGGCAGCGGCGTGCTGCTGCCGATCGGCGGGCTCGGCCCGGCCGCCGAGTCCGCGGCCCAACTCGGCCGGTTCGTCGACCTGGTGAGGTCGTACACCGGCGCCGTGAAGGTCGACATCGTCGGCCACTCGCAGGGCGGCATGATCCCGAACTACTACCTGAAGTTCCTCGGCGGCGCGTCCAAGGTGGACAAGCTGGTGGCGCTCGCGCCGTCCAACCACGGCACCACGCTCTCCGGCATCGCCAACCTCGCCCCCTACCTGCCCGGGGTCGCCGACCTGATCTACACCGCCTGCCCGGCCTGCAAGGACCAGGTGGTCGGCTCGGCGTTCAACCGGAACCTCTCCTCGCTGCCGGACACCGTGCCCGGGGTGCACTACACGGTGATCTCCACCGTCTTCGACGAGGTGGTCACCCCGTACCGGACGCAGTTCCTCAGCGGGCCGGACGTCGACAACATCACCATCCAGGACAGCTGCCTGATCGACCTCTCGGAGCACGTCCTGATCGCCTTCGACCCGACCTCGCTGCACCACGTGACCAACGCGCTCGACCCGGCCCACGCCACCTGGGTGGGCTGCGGCTGAGCCGTCGGCGGCGGGCCGCCCCACCGGCCCGCCCGCGGTGCCCGCACCGGCCCTGCGCCGGTGCGGGCACCCGCGCGCGTCCGGCCCGGGGTGCGCCGGGCCGCGGTGCGCCGGTTCAGGGGGTGGTGACCGCGGCGAGGATGCGGTCGCGCAGCGGGGTCAGCCGGCTGCCGCTGAAGCCGTGGTACACCGCGTTGGTGAGCAACACCGCGTAGCGGCCGAGGGCGGGGCAGAGGTAGAGGCTGGTGCCGGTGTAGCCGTGGTGGTAGGCGGCGCCGGTGTCGGTGACCAGCCAGCCGAGCCCACGGGAGCGGCCGGCCTCGACCGCGATCTGCGGCCGCAGGCTGGCGGCGAGCCAGGGGTCGTCGGCCGTCAGCAGGTGCTCGGCGAAGACGGCGAGGTCGGCGGCGGTGGAGAACAGCCCGGCGTGGCCGGCGATCCCGTTCAGCAGGGCGGCGTTGGGGTCGTGCGGGATCCCCCAGGTGCGCGGGGCGCCGCGCAGCCGCTGTTCGGTCGGCGCCACCGCGGGCGAGCGCCGCACCGGGCCGAACTCGGTGTCCCGCATGCCCAGTCCGTGCCAGTAGTGGTCGCCGAGGGCGTCCAGCGGGGTGCCGTGGGCGTCGGCGAGCAACAGGCCGAGCAGCACGTAACCCCGGTTGATGTAGCGGTGTTCGGTGCCGGGGGTGGCCACCAGCTGTTCGGCGCAGAGGAGTTCGGCGAGCGGGCGGTCGAGGTGCAGGTAGCGGTCCAGCCGGGTCTCGGGCTGCAGGCCGGCGCTGTGCGCGAGCAGTTGGCGGACCGTCAGCCAGCCACCGGGGGAGGGGAGCCGGGGGAAGCGGGCGCGCAGCGGCTCGTCCAGGTCGAGCAGGCCGGCCGCCAGGGCCCGGCCGGTGAGCACCCAGGTGGCGATGATCTTGGTGAGTGAGGCGAGGTCGTAGCGGGTGCGGTCGTCGGGCTCGGCGGGTCCGCACTCGGGAGCGACGGCGCCGCGGGCGGCCACGGTGCGGCCCGCCGTCTCCGTGGAGCCGGCGGTGCCGAGGACGAGGACGCCGCCCGGGACACCGCGGTCCAGGACGGCGTGGTCGAGGGTGTCGGCGAGGGCGGCCGCGGCCGCGGGTGTCCAGGGGGTGGTGGTCACGTGCGTCCTCCGTTCCCGGTGGAGCGGATCCGGTCGTACGGGTGGTACCTACCCGCGGACGGGCCTCCGCTCCCCGGCGCCGCCGCCTCAGCCCTGACCGGCCGACAGCTCCTCCAGGACGCGGACCGCCCGCTCGGCGTCGGCGGTCGGCACGAAGAGGTGGTCGTGGTGGAACCCGGCGGCGACGTTGCAGCTGATGCCGCGGTCGGCGAGTGCGGTGGCGACCGCGGCGGTGAGGCCGACGGCCTCCAGCGCGGAGTGGATCCGCAGGGTGATCCAGCCGGCGACGAACTCGTAGCCCAGCCCGAGCGAGTCCGCCTCCTCCTGCGGCACCACGACGGTGGCGCCCTCCTCCTCGGCGACGGTGACCACCGGGCGCAGGCCGGGCGGGACCCTGCCGGGCAGGGTGCAGTACACGTACCGCCCCGGGTTCAGCGCGGGTCGCAGCCCGGAGAGCAGGGCGGACAGGTCTCGTTCGGCGGCCATGGCGCCACCGTAGTGCGTGGCCGGGCCCGCGCGGCGTCCCGCCGGCCGCCGGTGTGTCGCCGTCCGGGGCAGTGCGGGGCGGTGCGGGTGACGGCGGGTCACGGCGCCCCGGCGGCCGGGGCCGGGGACGCGGCTGCGCCGGGCGGCGGGAGTCGCTCCGGGGTGCGACCCGTCCGTCCGCCCGGCGTACCGGGTGGGTCCGTCCGGTGTTCAGGCGGGCAGCTGCTCCAGGCCGCGGGCCCGGGCCAGCCAGTCGGCGAACAGCGCGGTGTCGACCTCGGCGGCGCTCCGGAGCTTGACCGAGGCCATCGTGCGCGAGCCCGGGGCGAGCCGGCCGGACGGGACGGCGAACTCCTGGCCGCGCCAGAAGCCGAAGGTCAGGTGGCCGGCGTACGACTTGAGGAAGCAGACCGGGTTCTTGCCGGGGGCGGCGCCGAGGCTCCACACGGGGTGGCCGTGCCAGACGGCGCCGCGGCCGGGCAGGGCGGCCTCGACGAGCGGCAGCAGCCGGTCGGCGATCTCGCGCTGGGCGGTGGGGAGGGAGTCCAGGTACTGCGCGACGGTGGTGGTGGCGGGCATGGTGGTCGTCCTTCGGGTTCGGTGGCCGGAGCCGGTCGGGCGGTGGCGGGGATCGGAGGCCGGGGGTCTGCGGCGGGGGGGGGGGGGGGGGCCGCGGGGGCGGGCAGATCGGAAGAGCGGGGTGTGGGGAAAGAG